>JBNMLI010000068.1:0-7273 GCA_050874765.1 Alistipes sp. | reverse complement strand
GGTGTCGGCAGGTCGCTACAAATACGCCGCCAATCCGCGCGTGTCGGTCTATGCCGACACCGACAATCGCCTCATAGCCGACCGCGTGCCGAGTTATGTGGGCAAATGCACTCTCGGCGGTGCGCCACAGGTGCTGGCAACGGCAGAGGCGACCTATTTCAACCGCGGTTGGGGCGTGTCGCTCGGCGCGGAATATGCGGGTGTGCGCTATGTTACGCCATCGTTTCTGCGTCGCACCGAGCGCGTGGCATATATGGCCGATTCGCCCGAACTCTTTGCCGAATTTATGCGTCAGGAGCGGTTGCCCGATGCCTTTTCCGTAGATATTTCACTCTCGAAGACGCTCTATTTGAGCCGTTTCGACAAGCGCATCTACACCGCTCCCCACCGTCCGCGCTTCATCGACCGCCACCCGCGCTCGCGACTGACCTTCTACCTCGCCGTCAATAATCTGTTAGGCGCGCGCAACACCATTTACAGCGGCTACGAATCGTCGCGTCTGCAACGGCGTTGGCTCGCGGGCGACTACACCTTCCGTCCGCAGGCTTCGCGCTACCTCTACGCCTATCCGCGCACCTTCTACTTCTCGGTGCGGTTTACGTTCTGACAAAAAAAAGACCACCCGATGTGGGTGGTCCGAAAAAATCTGCCGTAAGGCGATTAGTATTGCTCCTTCTCGTTCGGGAAGTCGCCCGACTTCACGTCCTCGATGTAGCGCGACACGGCATCGGTCATCACCTCGTGCAGGTCGGCATAGCGACGCAAGAAGCGTGGCGAGAAGCCCTTGTTGATGCCCAGCATATCGTGTACCACCAGCACCTGACCGTCAGTTCCCGCGCCTGCGCCGATACCGATTGTCGGAATGCTCAACTCCTGCGACACGCGCGTTGCCAGCACGGCAGGAATCTTCTCCAACACTACCGAGAAGCAACCCGCCTCTTCGAGCAGGTGGGCATCGTGCAACAGCCGTTGCGCCTCTGCCTCCTCCTTGGCACGCACGGTGTAGGTGCCAAATTTGTGAATCGACTGCGGCGTAAGTCCGAGGTGGCCCATAACCGGAATACCGGCAGAGAGAATGCGCTTGATGGAGTCGAGAATCTCCTCGCCACCCTCCATCTTGACGGCATCTGCCTCCGTCTCCTTCATTATGCGGATTGCCGAATCGAGTGCTGCCTGCGAATCGCCCTGATAGGTTCCGAATGGCATATCGACAACGACCAATGCGCGCTTGACGGCTCGCGTAACCGAGCGGGCGTGGTAAATCATCTGGTCGAGCGTAATGGGCAACGTGGTTTCGTAACCCGCCATAACGTTCGCCGCCGAATCGCCTACCAATATAACATCTATACCTGCGGCATCGACTATCGAAGCCATCGAAAAATCGTAGGAGGTGAGCATCGAGATTTTCTCGCCACGCTCCTTCATCTCTTTGAGTCGCAACGTGGTTACGGCTCGTGTGGTACTCTCTACCGACATTTTGTTTCGTGTTTTAAGTTTTTGGTAATACAAAGGTAGCGAATTTATTCATAACGGCTAATTTTCCTCCGCGAAAGTTGGGCGGCAACGGCTCTTTTATTCGCAACGCCTCTGCACCACGCCGCCCGCTCCGGGCTTGGCTCGGCAACAAAAAAAGCCGTTGAATTTTCAACGGCTTACGGAAGTGGACCCTGTAGGGCTTGAACCTACGACCCCCTGATTATGAGTCAGGTGCTACTAACCAACTGAGCTAAGGGTCCATCGGGTTTCCCCTTATGTGGGTGCAAAGATACAAAAAAAACGGCAGTTACCAAATTTTTTGCGTCTTGCGCAACCTACTTTTATACAAACGGATACTTGACAAACTCCGCTTTGATGAGGCGGTCGCGGATAACGACTGCTATGACGGTGCCGACCTTGGCAAATTCGCTCTTGACATAGCCCAAACCGATACCGACTTTCAGGCACGGCGACATCGTTCCCGACGTTACCTCGCCTATGCGGTTGCCTTCGAGGTCGGCGAGTGCGTACTCGTGGCGCGGAATACCGCGGTCTATCATCTTGAAGCCTACCAATTTGCGCTCGACGCCGTTTGCCTTCTGCGCTGCGAGCAGGTCGCGGTCTATAAAGTCCTTGCCATCGACGAATTTGGTAATCCAGCCCAAGCCCGCCTCAATCGGCGATGTGGTGTCGTTGATGTCGTTGCCGTAGAGGCAGAAGCCCTTTTCCAAACGCAGTGTGTCGCGTGCGCCCAAGCCTATGTTTTTGAGTCCGAACTCCTCACCCGCCTTCCACAGAGCCTCCCACATACGGTCGGCATCTTCGTTGTAGAGGTAGATTTCGCAGCCGCCTGCGCCCGTGTAGCCCGTGATGGAGAGAATAGCCTCGCACCCTGCGACCTTCATCTGACGGAATGTGTAGTACTCCATCTGCTCGACAGGCTCGTCGCACATCTTCTGCACGATTTTCATCGCCAGCGGACCTTGTACGGCGAGTTGGCAGATGCGGTCGGAGGCGTTCTCCAACTCGCGTCCCGCCTCCATGCCGAACGCCTTGCCCTGCTCGCAGATGCGCGCCCAGTCTTTAACGACATTGGCAGCGTTCACGCAGAGCATATATTTCTCCTCGGAGAAGCGATAAACCAATATATCATCGACGATGCCGCCTCGTCCGTTCGGCATACACGAATACTGCACCTTGCCGTCGTAGAGTTTCGCCACGTCGTTGGTCGTTATGTGTTGCAACAGAGCCAAAGCCTGCTTGCCCTTGACCCAAATTTCGCCCATGTGGCTCACGTCGAACACGCCCGCCTTCTCGCGGACGGTCATATGCTCGTCGTTGATGCCCGTGAACTCGATAGGCATATTGTAACCTGCAAACTCTGCCATCTTTGCGCCGTTGGCGATGTGGTACTTGGTAAATGCGGTAGTTTTCATATTTTCGTTGTTTTAGGTTTTCTGCTATATTGTTTTTCGTTACTCCCTGCGGCGCACGCCCAATCGCGGACAGCGGTGGAACTCCTTGGTGCGGTCGAACAGGTAGCGGTATGTGGTGTGCATCTTGTGTTGCGTTGCGCAGACATAACTCTGTATCATACGGTTCATTACAGGATTGAAGTCGCCAATCCACGCAAACTCGATGGTCTTGTAGTGGTTGCGGTCGCTGCGGATATATGTTTCCAGAATATGGCGCATCATACCGCTCTCGACGCCCTTGCCCTGAAACTCGGGCGTGATGCCGAAGATGATGCCGAATATACGGTCGCAACGCTTCAATTTGAGGTCAATCATCAGCCGTATCTTGTTGAGCAGGTTCAACTTGCCGTGAAATTTGCCAATGAGGCGGTTCAGGTCGGGCACCATCACGAAGAAGCCTATCGGCTCGTCGTTGAAGTAGGCGAAGAAGATGATGTTCGGGTCGATAATCGGCTTCAAGGCGTGCAACATCGCCTGCGCCTCCTCCTTATCCATCGGCTTCACGCCCGTGAACTGCGACCACGCCTTATTGTAGATTATGCGCAGACTCTCGGCGGCATCTTCGAGGTCGGTGTGGCGCATATCGGCAAAGCGATAACCGGGGGTGGACATGACGCGCTTCGCCTTTTCGAGCACTATGTCGTTGAGCGAATCGTCATAGACGCGCCAGAGGTAGGTGTTCTGATTGAAGTAGTTCTTAAAACCGTAGTTCTCGAACAACTCTTTGTAGTATGGCGGGTTATAGGGATTGGCATAGAGTGGTTGGAACTCGTAACCCTGCACGAGCAGGCCCCACCACGAATCGCGTGCGCCGAAGTTTATCGGACCGTCCATAGCCTCCATACCGCGGCTTGCCAGCCACATACGCGCCGCATCGAACAGTTCGTTCGCCAACTCTTGGTCGTCCACAGCCTCGAAGAATCCGCAACCGCCCGTCGGTTGGTCGTTCAGTTCCGCCATTTCGCGATTGTAGAATGCCGCTATGCGCCCAACGGGTTCGCCATCGGCGTCGAATGCCGTCCAGCGAATCGCCTCGCCACCCACGAACAGTTCGTTGCGGGCAGGGTCGAAGACTTTGAGTATGTCGTCGTCGAGCGGACATACATAATTGCGGTTGCCCTTGTAGATGCGGTCTGCCATACGCAGCCACATCTGCTCGTCGGACTTGGTCCGCACCTCTTTCAGAGTGTATTTGCTCATCTCTATCGATTTTATATAGTTTCTCCGTACAGGTCGTAATCGTCTGCCGCCGTTATGCGCACATCGTAGAAGTGGCCGCGCAACAGCCGACGCTTTTCGGCGTTAATCAATATCTCCTCATCGACCTCGGGCGAGTCGTACTGCGACCGACCGACATAGTAGTCGCCCGAACGACCGTCTATTATTACGCGCTCGATGCGACCGACGCGGGCGCGATTGTTTTCGAGCGAAATCTCGTTCTGAATCCGCATAATCTCCTCGGCGCGATACTCCTTCACGCGCTGCGGCACATTGTCCGTCAGGCTCGTGGCAGAGAAGGTACCCTCCTCCTCCGAGTAAGGGAACACACCCAAGCGGTCGAACCGCTGCTCGCGCACAAACTCCTTCAACTCCTCGAAATCCTCGGCACTCTCGTCGGGGTAACCCACGAGCAACGTTGTGCGTATGGCAATATCGGGAATCGACTTGCGCAGACGCGCAAGCAGGTCGAGAGCCTGCACCTTGGTGTGGCGACGGTGCATGAGCGAGAGTTGGTGGTCGCTGATGTGCTGTAAAGGTATGTCGAGATATTTGCAGATTTTCTTTTCGCGTGCCATCACATCGATTACCTCCATCGGGAAATCGGTCGGATAGGCATAGTGCAACCTAATCCACTCGATACCGTCGATGCGACACAATGCTTCGAGCAACTCCGCCAAGCGACGACGACCATACAAATCCATACCGTAGTAGGTCGTATCCTGCGCAATTACCATCAACTCCTTCACGCCCGCCAGCGCCAGCGACTCCGCCTCAGCGACAACCTCCTCGAAAGGCACCGATTCATACTTGCCGCGAATGAGCGGAATGGCGCAATAGCCGCAACGCCAGTTGCAACCCTCGCCGATTTTCAGATAGGCATAGTGCTTCGGAGTCGAGAGTTTGCGCTCTATGCGGCAGTCGGAGCGATACTCCGCGCCGAGCGTGCGGACGATGCCCGCCCAATCCTTTACGCCGAAATAGTTATCGACCTCGGGAATCTCCTTGCGCAAGTCGTCGGCATAGCGTTCGCTCAAACAGCCGATGACGAACACCTCCTCGATGCGTCCCGCCTGCTTGGCAGCGACGGCACGCAGTATGGTGTCGATGCTCTCCTGCTTGGCATCGCCAATAAAGCCGCAGGTGTTGATTACCACCACTTTGGCATCGGTGCGGTCGCTGTCGAACACGACCTCGTAACCCGCCGCCGCAAGTTGTGCCGACAGATGCTCGGAATCGACGCGATTCTTTGCACAGCCGAGTGTTATGACGTTTATTTTCTTCATCTCTTCGTTACTCTTTCTTCTCATCTTTTTCGCCGAACAACGCCCTCACGAACTCGTGGCGGTCGAACACGCGCAACTGGTCGATGCCCTCGCCGATACCTATGTAGCGCACGGGAATGTGGAATTGGTCGCTGATACCGATTACCACACCACCCTTTGCAGTGCCGTCCAACTTGGTGATGGCGAGCGACGTAACTTTTGTCGCCTGCGTGAACTGCCGAGCCTGCTCAAAGGCATTCTGCCCCGTCGAGCCGTCCAGCACGAGCATCACCTCGTGCGGCGCATCGGGCAACACCTTCGACATCACGTTGCGTATCTTGGTAAGTTCGTTCATCAGCCCCACTTTGTTGTGCAAGCGACCTGCCGTGTCAATCAACACCACATCGGCATGATTCGCCACAGCCGAGCGCAACGTGTCGTATGCCACCGACGCAGGGTCGGAACCCATATTTTGCCTAATCATCGTCGCTCCCGCACGCTCTGCCCACACGGCGAGTTGGTCGATTGCCGCTGCACGGAACGTATCCGCAGCACCTATATAGACCTTCTTGCCCGCCTTGGTCAGCTGTGCGGCGAGTTTGCCTATGGTGGTGGTCTTGCCCGCACCGTTCACGCCGACAACCATCACCACATAAGGCTCGCCCTCGCGCGTGTCGAGTCCGAAACTATCCGCTTTGCCCTCCGCCTCCTCCATCAGGCGCGCAATCTCGTCGTGGAGTATCGACTGCAACTCGTCGGCACCGATATACTTGTCGCGAGCCACGCGCTCCTCTATATGATTGATAATCTTTACTGTCGTCTCCACGCCTACATCGGAGGTTATAAGCACCTCCTCCAAGTCGTCCAGCACCGAGGCATCGACCGTCGAGCGACCCGCCACGGCACGCGCGAGTTTCGAAAAAAGTCCCTGCTTGGTCTTTTCCAGTCCGCGCTCCAACTCCTTGCGGCTCTCCGCCTGCTCGGCAGGTGCTGCGTCCGCAGGCTTTTTGCTTTTGAATATATCGAATAATCCCATATCCCGTTTCGTTGCCGCAGCGCGTCGGGCAATGCGTTCGCCCGCTCACGCTACGGTTTAGGGCTGCAAAGTTACTACAAAAAAGTGAAATGCGGAAAGATATAGTGATAGAATTGAGTTACAAGGGTTTTAGTTGAAGTGGCGAAAATTCGTGAAGCCATTACAATCCCTGCCGAAGCCAAATCCTGACGCCGCAACGTTACTTGTTCGTAACCATGCCCGAAAATGCGACAAACGGGTACGGATGGCGAAACAAGACACTAAGGAAAAGTGAGTTACAGACAACTCACGCGAAAAATCCGGTTACGGAAAAAGATTGCGCCGTTCCTCCCTGTTTTGCGTACCGACACCGGACTCTTCACCAACTAATTTTGAAACCAAAAAAATTAAGGACGATGAAGAGTACATTTTCAGTAATCTACTACCTCAAGCGTCAGGTAGTGAAAAAGGACGGGACGGTTCCCGTCATGGGACGCATCACGGTGGACGGCAGCCAGACGCAGTTCAGCTGCAAGCTGACCGTTGATCCGAAACTGTGGGACACCAAAGGGGGACGTGTCACGGGCAGAAGTGCGGCGGCACTCGAAACGAACCGTATGCTTGACAAGATGCGGGTACGCATCAACAGACACTATCAGGAAATCATGGAGCGTGACAACTTCGTCACGGCGGAGAAGGTGAAGAACGCCTTTCTCGGACTGGAACACCGCTACCACACGCTGATGCAGGTGTTCCGCCAACACAACGAGGACTACGAGAAACAGGTGGAGGCAGGCATGAAAGCCAAAGGTACGCTGCTGAAG
>JBNMLI010000067.1:0-7302 GCA_050874765.1 Alistipes sp. | reverse complement strand
TGTATGGCGCGGTCGTGGTTGGCATAGCGGTTGGCAGCAGCCTCGCTACGCACCCGTCCGCAGTTAAGGCAGTTGCGGACGTAGGTTCCTGCCGTGGCATCGCGCTTGACAGACACCGAGCCGGCGATACCGCCGACCGATGTACGGCGCGACGGGCTGATACCGTCGTAAAGCACCTCGCCACGATTGATGCAGGCACGGATTCGCATCGGACGGTTTACGCCACCCACGATACCGCCGACATAGCCCGCAGCCTCGTTGGAAACCTTCACCGCGCCGTAGTTCATGCAGTCGCCGATGACAACGGCGGCATGCGGCATGGCTACCACACCGCCCACATTGGGCGAGTGGGTACCCGATGTGCGCACCTCGCCGAAGTTGTCGCAACACATGACGTCGCCCTTCGTGAAGCCTACGACACCGCCGACACGAGCCTGCGTCGAGAGTTTCTCGGTGGCAGGAGTGCCTTCGGAGGTAGCAACGGTGATGTTGCCTCGATTGATTGCGTATTTGGTCGGCACCTTGGCTCCGCGACCGACAACTCCGCCCACGTTATAGACGGGGAAGTCGCCCGAACAGGTGATTGCGCCCGTATTTTCGCACCACGCCACAACGGGGCAACGCTCGGTTTTCAGTGCGTTGCCACCCACTACGCCACCCAAGTGGAGCGAGAGTTCGCTCTTTTGGACGGTCGAGGCGGCAACAGACTCGATTGCTCCGAAGTTGCGACAGCGCAACACGGCAAAGCGGTTGGTGCCGACGATGCCGCCTATGCTGACGTCGCAATCGGTATAGTTGGAACGGTGGCTGATGGAGCCGTGGTTTTCACAATTTTCGATAATGCCGCTGTTAAGGTCGGCAACGAAGCCCGCGCTGTATTCGGCAGACTTGTTCTGCGCACGCATGGAGCACGAGGCATCGATGCGCAGGTTGCGCACAACACCACCCGCAAGCACCTCGCCGAACAGACCGTGTTGCGCACGCCAGTTGAGCAGAGCGTGGCCGCAACCATCGAACACACCGCCGAACTGTGCGATACCGGCAAATTTCTTCTCCTTTGCCATATCGATGTCGGCTTCGAGGCAGACCGCACCTTCGGCATTCTGCCAACGCTCGATGCTCTGACCCGCATTGCATGCGGCGGCAAATGCCGTCAAATCCTTCGCCGTGGCGATACCGCCCGCTATGGCGGCTACCGACCACAGGCAAAGCAGCGACAGAAAAAACAATCTCTTCATATCACTCTCCTTCGTTTTGGGATTACCACTTTACGGTGGTCGAATACTCGTTGCCGAAGCGGTCGGTTACCGTAATCGTACCGTTGCAGGTCTGTGCCACGGAGTAGCAACGGAACAGGTGGGTGGTCGTACCCGCCGCAAAGCCCGAGTTGCCCGCAAGCGTCGAGTTGTTGGTCTTGTAGAAATCGAACAACTCTTGGTAGGCGAGGTCGTACATCTTGGTTTTGTCGGTTACGCGCGTCATCTCGACAGGGGTACCGTTGGCAGGTTTGAACATAACCTTACCCCACTGCTCGTCCCACATAAAGACGTTGGCATAGACGTAGCTGTCGTTGTCGCCGTAGGAGTGGCGCGGATAGGCACGCAGTTGGTAGCTCTCGTCCAACTTCTTGCCGTTGCGGTAGAAGACGCCGTTGCGCAGTTCGATGTCGCGGTATTTGTAGGCAGGCGTTTCGCCGACGGCCTCGCCGCTCTGGTAGGCAATCGGTTTGAATTGCCACGAGATATTCTCGCCATCGACCTCCGCCACCACATAGCCGCGCGGAGTACCCTCGTCGCAGAGCCACTCGTTTATCCAAAGCGCACCCGTAACGCGACCTACCGTATGGCACTCGACGTTAGGAAGTTTGGAAGAGGCGGTATAGACGTAGTTGAACGTGCTGTGCGTATGGCCTGCCCAAGCATAGACTTTTTTATACTTCGAGAGCAGGTTGGCATAGTCGGCTCCGTGTTGGGTCGTGGTCGCAGACCAGCGTTCGCTACCGCTTGCCAAGCGGAACATAGGCGAGTGGGCGCATACGATGAGCGGCGTAGAGTAATCGACCATTTTGAGGTCGTTCTGCAACCACTGCCAGATGTCGTCGGTCAAGCCCTGATTGTAGTCCTTCAACTCGCCCGACGAGTTGAGTTTCATAATGAGGTTGTCGAGTACGATGACGTGGAACTTGCCCAGATTGAGCGAGTAGTTGCGCGGTCCGAGGTTGTTCTCGAAATACTCGGCACCCGCGTCGTCGGTCGTCGCCTTCGGGTTGTTGTCGTGGTTGCCGATGACGCTGTATGTAGGATAGTCGAGCGAAGCGATACCCTTCAAGTAGTCGGCATAGAGCGACATATCCTCGTGAACCAAGTCGCCCAGCATGATGCCATAGACATCGCGGTCGGTGATGCCGGCCTTGTATTCGCCCATATCGCGCCACATATCGTCGCAACAATCGAGCGAGTGGTAGGCGAACTTATCGTAACCGTAGGTGCGGTTGCGCGGTTGCGGGTCGCCCGCCAGCACAAGCGTGTAGCGGTCGGCGTTGCCCGAGATTTTGTCGAGCGTGAAGCGCAGGCGGTAAACACCGTTAATCTGTTGCGCATCGCCCTTGCCGAGTTGTTTGTAGAATTGCGCCTTGCCCTGCTCGACAACAGCCTTATAGCCCGCAGGCTGCACGACAAAGACGAAACGTGTCTTGCTCAAATTGGAATCGAAGGCAAATTTGCCCTCCTTGCTCGTGCGCACGCACTGCAAGCCGTCGGACACCACTACGCCCGACAACGGCGCGCCGTTGTTGTCATAGACAAAGCCCTCGATGTTGGCATTTTCGACGGCGGGTTCATCGGGTTTGTCGCTGCCGCCACCCGTCGAACCCGTTTCGTCCTTCGAGCAGGCAACAGCCAACGCCATGGCGACAATCGCCACCCATAACCACAGTTTTTTCATATTCATTTTGTTGTGTTCCTTTTATTACGGCTATACTTGGGACGCACCCTGCGCGCCCCAAGTATTCGCCTCGTTACTCATATATTTAACCTAACCTTATTTGCCGTCCCAGAGGGTACAGTCGGCTACCGTGGCGTTGCCGTCGCCCGCGATGAGCGTAGCCACGTTATCTGCCGTTGCCGCCGTTCCGCTCAACGTACCGCCCGCTTTGCAGCCGCTGATGGAGGTGCCTGTGGCAGTAACGCCCGCAATCAGACCGCTCTGTTCGCCTGCCGTGGTGGTTGTCGAAGCCAGCGTGCCATAATAGCCGCAACCTGCGACGGACGAACCCGTAGAGAGAACGCCGACGATACCGCCTCCGCTGAATACTTCGCTACCTGCCGAAGAGCCGCCTACGGCACACACGGCGTTGCAATCATTGATAGCCGTCGCGACAGCTATGCCGACAATGCCGCCGACATAGGAGTGCGAGCCTTTTGCCAAGCCGCACGTATTGGTGCAGGAGGTGATGGTTGCATTGCGGACATATCCCGCGATGCCGCCGACCATTCCGCGCGCACCGCGCAAGTTGGAAGCCGCGTTGGAGCAGGAGGTGATGGTAAGCGTGCCGTCGAATGTGGTGTTGTAGCCATAGTTGCCGACGATACCGCCGACCGAGCCGCTACCGTTGGTCCACACATTGTTGTTGTAGTGGTCGTTGCGGATATAACCCGTGTTGGCGCAGTTGGTAAATTCGCTGTCGCCACCCGCAATCGCTCCGACAAAGCCGCCGATGTGTTGAGCGCAACCATTCGATTTTGCGCACGCAACGGCTTCATTTGTTTCCATGCCATTGTTGCAACCACTCATCTTAACTCCGCCTACGCCGACATAGCCCACGACGCCGCCGAAGGCTGCCAGAGTGTGTTTCATCGTGTAGGATTTGTTTGCCGTAATGGTGATTGTACCATCGGTTTGGGCATCGGTTACGGTCAGCAGACCGCCGCTCTCCTTGCCTGCCTCCATGACGCCCGTACCACCGACGATACCGCCCGAAGCGAGCACAGCGGCTGCCGAAACGGCTGCCGAGAAGTCGAACGTAATGTCGGCCTTGCATTTAGGTGCGGTAAGGGTTGTTGCTTCCGTGTTGCTCAAACGACCAATCAAGCCACCGACATAGATATATGTATTGGCAGCCGATGCCTCGAAAGCCGCGACAGCGATTGTGCCCGTTGCCGCGCTTTTGTCGGCAGAGAAATCGAGTGTCGTACCGTACATCAATTCGCCATACAGACCGCCGAGCATAAGTTGGCGCACGCCTGCCGTGGTTTTGAGTGCGCCCGTATTGATATTGTTGGCGAGCGCACCGCCATTGAGCAGACCGACAATGCCGCCTATGCGTTGCAGTTTCACGTCGGAAGCCGAGGTAATCGCACCGTTATTGATGCAATAGATGACAGATGCCGTGTCGGCGGAGTTGCGACCCACGATACCGCCGAGGTTGATGTAGCGCGAAGCATCGGAGAGACGAGCCGAGCCGACAGTCAGCGCACCATCGTTTTGGCAGTTGCGTACGGCGGCAGCGTTAAGGCCTACAATACCGCCGTCGTAGTGGTTGGTAACGACTGCCGCGTCGCTGATTGCACCGCGGTTGATGCAGGCAACGACCTCGCCGCCCTTGGCATAGCCTACGATACCTGCCACGCTTACGGCAGAAGGAATTTTGCAGGTTGCAGGCAGAGTAATCGAGCCCGTCATCGTACAATTCTCGACCTTACCGTCGGTCATATAACCAGCGATACCGCCGATATTGGTACTTTGGGCAAATTCGGCATTCTCCGCCACGGTAATATCGGCAGCCGTGGTGCAGGCAAGCAGTTCGCCCTTGTGGCGACCTACGATTACACCCATATACATATCGGTTGTCGCATCGAGTACTATTTGGCACGAAGCGTCGATTGTCAGGTCGGCGATGATGCTCGCGCCACCCGTGTAGGCAAACAGCGGAGCGTTGGTTTTCCAACTCTTTATAGCCTTGCCGTTACCGTTGAAGTAGCCGTTGAAGTAGTTGGTCGAGCCGTCGGCATTAACCGTACCGATTGACTCGAAAGCGGCAGATGTCGTATCGTCGAACTCGATGTCGTTCGTAAGAGTTACAACCAGCGGCTCGACATCGGCATATTCGCCTGCATTGTATCGTTTGGCGAAATCGACAAGTTCGGCAGCAGACTGAATCTCGACACCGAGTTCGGTAGCCGTAGGCACGAATGCGAATGCCGGCATCAGAGCCACGCGACCCGCCGTGAGCGTTTTGCCGCCTGTGGTCGATTTCTCCATATAGTGGCCGCGCTCATCGACAATCTTCACCGTGAAGCCCTCGGCATACGCGCCCGCAGGCACTACGATATAGACCTCCAAGCCCTCGGCGGTAGGCGCGCGCTTAACAGTGGCGCGTACGCTCTTGTCGGCATCGGCAGCCACGCCAAGTGCGGAGAGCGTTGCCGACTGGTAGTCGATTGCGAATTTGCCCGACACCTGCTCGCCCGCATTGCCGCGGAACTCGACATAGCTGATTTGGTCGGTGTCGGCATCGGCGGTAATCGTCAGTTTCACGACTGCGCAGAGGTGGTGGAACTGCAATCCGCCGTTACCCTCTGCCGAATAGGCTGCCATAGGGGCTGCATTCGCACCGAACGAGCCGTTGGCTGCCGCCTGCACGGCGGACAGTACGACAGCGGAGGCATCGGCATAGACCGATGCGGGATAGATTGCCGAATAAGGCGCATTGAGGACAGCGTCGAACGCGAAGGAGGTCGATGTCGTTTGTGCCGGCACATCGGCAAGGGCCGCCGACGCAGTGCCGTTTACGGCGATTTGGTCGCCGTTCGACCAATAGACTTTGCGCGCGCCGTCGATGCTCTCGCCGAGCGTAGTACGCGATTCGGCGATACCCGCATCGATGACGGTTCGACCCGCTACGGGCGCAATGTTGTCGGTCGTGTTATCTTTTGCGCACCCCGCGAGCGCAATCGTTGCGCCGCAAAGTGCCATCAGGCATATTTGTTTTACTGTTTTTTTCATTTTTCCGCAAGTTTTAAGATTTTACCAATTTTCGTATTCGTCAATCATGTAGTCGGCTTCAGCACCGCTAATTCGGAATCCCGCCTCACAATCAAGCAGATACAATTCCGCGAGGGGGGGGGAATAAGGGCGAACCGCTGTGGGTTCGATGAATTGTTTTTCGGTTTTCATAGTTTTAGTTTTATACGTTTTTTAGGTTGTTATTCTTGTCCGTTCCAATAGGTGAAGCCCGTTACTGCGGCATTTGCGTTGCCCGCAACATAGTTAGAGGCATTGTCGGCACCGATTGCCGTGCCACGCACCTTACCGCCAGCCTTGCAGTCGCCGATGGTCGTGCCTGCGGCAGGTGCGCCCGCAATCAAGCCCGCGGTTTCGCCTGCCGAAGCGGTATTGCTGACGATTTCGCCGTAGTAGGCGCACGAAGCGACCGACGACCCCGTGTGGAGTGTGCCGACGATACCGCCGCCGCTATAAATCTCGCTACCTGCCGACTGTCCGCCCACGTTGCAACGCGCCGTGCAACCGCTGATGGCGGTCTGCTCGACGATGCCCGCGATGCCGCCGACATAGGAGCGGTTGCCGTTGCCCATCGAGCCTGTGGCGGTGGCATCGGTGAGCGTAGCCGCACGCAGGTAACCCGCGATGCCGCCCGCCATACCGCGGTAGGAGCGCACGGCTGCCGTGTTGGTGCAATGCTCGACGGTAATCGAGCCTGCGTAGGTGGTGTTGTAGCCGTACGAGCCTATGATACCGCCCGTCGAACCGCTGTTGTTGGTGCCGCCCGTCCAAGCGTTGTTGTTGTAGTGTTCGTTGTCGATTTCGCCGTTATTGGTGCAGTTGCGGATTTCGCTGTCGCCACCCGCTATGAAGCCGACGATGCCGCCCATGTGTTGAGCATAGCCGTTCGACTTTGCACTCGCTTTGAGTTGTTGCACAGCAGCGTCGTTGGTGCAGTCGGTGAAGGTTGCACCGCCGATTGCTACGAAGCCCGCCACGCCACCGATTGCGCCCGTGCGGTGTTGCATGGCGATAGAGGTATTAGCCGCGATGTCGATTTTGCCGGCAACCGAAGCGTCGGCGACGGTAAGGTGTCCGCCGAAGTTGCCATCGGTCTGGATACTGCCCGCACCGCCGACAATACCGCCGACGGCGAATGTCATTGCGCCCGATGCGACTTTCGACACGTTCACGCTGATGGTCGAATTCCACTTCGGTGCGGTGAGCGTCAGAGCGGAGGAGCGGTCGGCATGACCGACAATGCCGCCGATGTAGATGTGGTGTTGTTGGTCGAAGCCTCGA
>JBNMLI010000066.1:0-7308 GCA_050874765.1 Alistipes sp. | reverse complement strand
CTGGTTGCTTGGCACCCGCACAAGGCGCAATGCGTAACCAACAACGATGTGTTTGCATACAGCACGACCGACACCACTCACCCGCTGCGCTTTATCTTCACGGGACTCACACCGAACACGACCTACAAAGTGAAGGCGAAGAACCTGACCACCTCCAAATCGTCCGAAATACTGGTCGTTTCTACGGCGGCAACCGATTGCGACGCGGTAGTCGCGACGGCGCAGGAGGAGGGCGACATCATTCTGTTCCAAAACTTCGGCAAGTTGGTTTGGAACGGCGACATCACCACCCTGTCGGCGGGCTACCTCTATGCCGACTACACCTCGCTCTCCGACATAGAGAACGGTACAGCGTGGGGCGATATGCGCTCCGACACGCAGACGACCTATAAATATACGCGCCAAGACCGCGAGCAACAGTTCTTCACGACCTACAAGAGTGTGGTTGCAAGTTGCGACTTGGGCGACTGGGGCTATTGGCGCAACTCGGCAGACGACGCCACATCGGCGACCTCGTGCGCAATTTTGCAACGCCCGGGTTATCTGAAAATAGGTATTGTAAAGGTGCGTGCGGGTATCGTAACGCCGGCACTCTCCGCCCTCACGGGCAAGGCAACGGTGCGCGTATCGTTCAAGGCGTGCGCATACGGCACCACCACTGCCGACCAGACCGCACTCGCAGTTCGCGCCATCGACGGTGCTTCGGTCAATGCGTACCGCTTCACGGGCGGACAAACCCTTGCCGAGCAGGCTGTGAACATCAGCGACAAAATCGAGTGGAACCGTTACAGCGTCGAACTGTCGGGCGTTACCGCTTCTTCGCACATACTCATCTGCGCCAATGCGGCAGACGTGTCGTCGAAGAACAACCGCTTCCACATAGACGACATAAAGGTCGAGTTCGTCAAGTACGACGAGGCTGTCGAAACAGCCCCTGTGGCAAAGCAGGTGGCGGCAGATGTGCGCAACGCGACAATCGAGTGGAGCGAGACCAACACCGACGGCACACGCACATATACCGTTGCGCTGTATAAGGATTCCGCCTGCAAGACGCTCTACGAGCAGTACGAAACGACGCTGACGAAGACCGAAACATACATAAAGTATCCTGCGCGATTCACCTTCCCGTATCTCGCACCGAAGACCACCTACTATGCTACCGTAACCGACGCTGCGGGCCACTGCTCGCGACCTGTGGCAATACGCACGGTGGCAGAGCGCGAAAGCGTCAAGAATCAGGTGCTTTACGAGTGTTTCGATAATCTCTGCTTCGGTGGCGACTACATCAACATGGCAAACAGCGCGGTACTCTCGGTCGGTGCATCGACCTTCAAGCCGACCGCACTTACCGATGCCGTGTCGCAATCGAAGACCTCGGCATCGCCGACTACCGACGGCGGTCGTCTGACCTCGCACTCGGCAGAGACCATCGCCCTGTTCGGACTATCGGATTGGACGAGCGAGGCTGCGCTTGTCCGACAAGGCTACATCAAGTGCGGTACGGCATCGGACAAAGGCTCGATAACCACACCTTGCCTCGGTCGAATCACAAGCAACGCAACCATCACCGTATCGTTCAAGGCTTGTCCGTTCGTCGATGGTGCAACGGCACAGACATCGTTCATAAATATCAATCTGATTGACGACGACGGCAAGACGAAGGCTTCGCAGAAGGTCGAAATCGGCGGTCGCCGCAGCGAGCCGGGTTGGGCGACATTCACCGCTACGTTCTCGGGAGCCGAGCCTGCCGACAGAGTGCAGTTCGAGGCGGGTGGCACGACACAATCGCGCTTCTGCTTGGACGAGATTCTGATTACATCGCCTTCGGCAGTTGCCGACGGCTCGTTGGCTTACGGCTATGTCAAGGATAGCGACGGCAACCCTATGGCAGGAGTTGCCGTGAGCGACGGTTTCTCGGTCGTAAAGACCAACAGCAGCGGTTATTATCGCCTCACGCCGACCAGCGATACATGGTATATCTACTTCTCGATACCCGAGGATTGCGAAGTACCGGTGAATTCTTACGGACAGCCTTGCTTCTACACCCGCTACTCGGCAAGTATGACGCGCTACGACTTCAAACTGACGCGCTTGGCAGGCGGTGCCGAAACATCGTTCAACCTCTTCTGCCTCGCCGACCCGCAGTGTCGCTACGCAAAAGCATCGAAACAGACCAAGAAGGATACCGACCGCTTCATCGACGAGTGCGTACCCGACGTGAAGTCGCACTCCGCCTCCAAAACGTTGCCTTGCTACGGTGTAACGCTCGGCGACATCGGCTATTCGGAGGGCGGACGCAACACGATGCAGGTATTCCCCGTAATGCGCAACGCCATGGCGAAGGACAAAATCGGTATGCCGATATTCCAAGTGATGGGCAACCACGACTACACCTTCTTCTACGGCTCGGGCAACCCGATTTCCGCCGATGCCACAAGCAGCACATTCGATTTGAAGTGCCAGCGCGAGTTCGAGAAGGTATTCGGACCGATTAACTACTCGTGGAATCGCGGCAACGTGCATATCGTATGTATGCGCAACATAATCTACAACAGCGCGACCGATGCTTCCAATTACAGTTTGGGCTTCACCGATGCGCAGTACAAGTGGCTGCAACAGGATTTGGCGGCAGTGCCGAAGAGCAAGATGGTCATTTTGTGCGTACATATCCCTATTATGAACTCGTCGAATCAGAATGTGCAGAACGTGCTGAAACTCATCAAGCAGTTCAAGACGGCGCACATTATGTCGGGCCACACCCACTATATGCGCAACGAGCCTACGCGCTCGGGCGTTTACGAGCATGTGCATGCCGCCGTATCGGGAGCATGGTGGTGGTCGAAACTCAACGGCGACGGCTGTCCTAACGGCTATGCGGTATATAAAATCGACGATACGGAGATGACCGACTGGTACTACAAGGGCTTCAACGAGGGAATGAACTCGCGCGACTACCAAATCCGCCTCTACCGCGGCAATGCCAAGACGGGCGGCAAGTACGAGTATTTCCAATACCAGCACGGCAGCAACGTTCTGCTTGCCAACGTGTTCAACGCCGATTCCGATTGGACGATAAAAGTTTACGAAAACGGTATGTACACGGGCGATATGACGCTGATTAAAAACAAGAAATACGACGACACGGGTACCTACAAGTTGCCATACGTCAGCAGCGTCAGTCCGACGATGGTGCCGAACGATTCGAGTCAGGACTTCTGGGCTATCGGCTACAATGTCGGCGTAGCGGGCAGAGGTCATTTGGAAGGCAGCCGCAACAGCTATATGACCAACGGCTTCCACCTCTATAAATATACGATTCGCAACAGCGCGGCGACAATAAAGGTCGTGGCGACCGACCGCTTCGGCAACGAGTACTCGCAATCGACCATCACGGGCGACTGCGACTACTCCATACTCCAATAAAAAGAGTGGAACAGGCGACACAAGAACGTAGATTTCGCAAAAAAACACTACTTTTGCAAATTATTAAATAATACATTCGCAAAATGAATATCGAACAATACATTTCGGAGATTGTCTGCCACGCCGTGCAATCGTTGTACGGCTCGGTGGACAAGCAGCAAATTCAGATACAGAAGACGCGCAAGGAGTTCGAGGGCGACTATACTCTCGTTACCTTTCCGCTTCTGAAACTCAGCCACAAATCGCCCGAGGCGACAGCCAACGAGATTGGCGAGCGCATCGTGGCGGAGAATGGCGACATCAAGGGCTTCAACGTCATCAAGGGCTTCCTCAACATCGTTCTCGGTGCAAAGTTCTGGTTCGAGCGTTTCGGCGAGATTGTCGCCGATGCCGACTACGGTCAGGCGGCTCCGACGGGGCGCAACATTATGATTGAGTACTCGTCGCCCAACACCAACAAGCCGCTCCACTTGGGCCACGTCCGCAACAACCTGCTCGGCTATTCGGTGGCGCAGATTCTGAAAGCCAACGGACATCACGTCATCAAGGCGAACCTTGTGAACGACCGCGGTATCCACATCTGCAAGTCGATGGTTGCATGGCAACTCTACGGCAACGGTGCAACACCCGAATCGACGGGCAAGAAGGGCGACCACCTCGTGGGCGACTACTATGTCGAGTTCGACAAGCACTACAAGGCGGAGATTGCCGAACTCGTAGCGGGCGGCGCAAGCGAGGAGGAGGCAAAGAAAAAAGCCCCTATCATGCTGCGTGCGCAGGAGATGTTGCGCAAGTGGGAGGCAAAAGACCCCGAGGTATATGCGCTGTGGGAGAAGATGAACGGCTGGGTATATAAAGGATTCGACGTTACCTACAAGGCACTGGGCGTCGATTTCGACAAGGTCTATTACGAGTCGCAGACCTACCTCTTGGGCAAATCGCTCGTGCAGGAAGGTCTGGACAAGGGCATATTCTTCCGCAAGGAGGACGGCTCGGTATGGATTGACCTTACCGCCGACGGGTTGGACCAGAAACTGCTGTTGCGCGGCGACGGCACATCGGTCTATATGACGCAGGATTTGGGTACGGCACTCAGCCGCTTCGAGGAGAACAAGCTCGACAGTATGATATATGTCGTCGGCAACGAGCAGAACTACCACTTTCAGGTGCTGAAACTCGTGCTGAAAAAGTTGGGTTACGATTGGAGCGACAGCATCTACCACCTCTCCTACGGTATGGTCGAACTGCCTAACGGCAAGATGAAATCGCGCGAGGGTACGGTCGTCGATGCCGACGAACTCATCGAGGGTATGGTCGATACCGCCCGCACGATGTCCGAGGAGTTAGGCAAATTGGAGGGTTGCACCAAAGAGGAGGCGGACGAGATTTCGCGTATGGTCGGTCTGGGCGCACTCAAATACTTCATTTTGAAGGTGGACCCGAAGAAGACCATGCTCTTCAACCCCGAGGAGTCCATCGACTTCAACGGCAACACGGGTCCGTTCATTCAGTACACTCACGCCCGCATCTGCTCGATTCTGCGCAAGGCGCAGGAGCAAAACGTCGATTTTGCCGACTGCACGACGGCGGACGAGTGCCTACCCGAGGAGACGGAGATTATCAAGGCTCTGTGCGACTACCCCAACACGGTTGCCGCGGCAGGCGAAAATTTCGCTCCGTCGGTCATTGCCAACTACACCTACGAGTTGTGCAAACTCTTCAACGGATACTATCACGACCACTCGATTCTGCGCGAGGAGTGCGAGGCGACCAAGCGTATGCGTCTGCAACTTGCACGGCAGGTTGCCCGCGTCATCGCGTCGTCGATGCGACTGCTCGGAATCGAAGTGCCACAAAGAATGTAATGCGCCATGGCGAATTCCAATTTTGTCGATTACGTTAAAATTTTTGCCCGCTCGGGACACGGCGGCGCAGGCTCGGCGCACTTCCGTCGCGAGAAGTTCGTCGCATTCGGCGGACCCGACGGCGGCGATGGCGGCAAGGGTGGCAGCATCATTTTGCAGGGCGACAGACAGTACTGGACGCTGATTCACCTCAAATACCAACGCCACCAATTTGCCGAAGATGGCGAATGCGGTTCGGGCGCACGCTCGTCGGGCAAGGACGCCAAGGACATCATAATCCCCGTACCGCTCGGCACGGTAGCCAAGGACGCCGAAACGGGCGAGGTCGTAGGCGAGGTAACCGAGGACGGCGAGCAACTCGTATTGCTCAAAGGCGGTCGCGGCGGATTGGGCAACTGGCACTTCCGCTCTGCCACCAATCAGGCTCCGCGCTATGCGCAACCCGGTGAGGAGGGCGCGGAAGGCTCGTTCATATTGGAGTTGAAGGTGCTGGCAGATGTCGGCTTGGTAGGCTTCCCGAATGCGGGCAAGAGTACCCTGCTGTCGGTCGTATCCTCCGCCAAACCGAAGATTGCCAACTACGCTTTCACCACGCTCGAACCGAACTTGGGCATTGTCGAGGTGCGCGACCACAAGTCGTTCGTCATGGCGGACATTCCGGGTATCATCGAGGGTGCGCACGAGGGCAAGGGCTTGGGTACGCGCTTCCTGCGCCATATCGAGCGCAACTCCATACTGCTCTTTATGGTCCCTGCCGACAGCGACGACATTTGTCGCGACTACGAGATTCTGCTCGGCGAACTGACGCAGTACAACCCCGAATTGCTCGACAAGCAACGCTTGCTGGCGATTACCAAGTGCGATATGCTCGACGACGAACTCATCGAACAGATGCGTGCGCATCTGCCCGAGGGTATCGAGTCGGTATTCATCTCGTCGGTTTCGGGGCTGAATATCGCGACACTGAAAGATATGTTGTGGGCAGCACTGCAACGCTGATGCGTCCGCGACGATACATATTGGGACTTTTTGCGATTTGGTCGTGCATCTCCGCCTGCGGGCAGGATTTGCACGACTATCGTTATTACAAACTCTTCGAGGAGCCGCTGCCGCAGGAGCAGGCGGAGGAGGAGCGCACCGATTCCGTTGTCATCACGCCCGTTGCAAAGCGTTATCGGTGGCGGGCATTCGACTACAATTTCGGTTTTGTGCGCACGATGCGTCGCGGAGCATCGTTTGCCGAACGGCGCACGACGCTCGGCGGAATCGCCGTCGATGAGCTGTACCGCTCGACGGCTTCGCGCCTGCAACTCGCGGGCAACGAAGCGGACGGCATAGCCCTCGACACACCCCTCGCAGGCAGAGCATTCGGCAACACCGAGTACCGATGCGACACACTGCTGCACGAGCGCACTTCGGTCGCCTTCAATCTCTCCTCGCGCAACTACTTGGCAGGCGTAAACGCCTACACCGTCCAACGATTGGGGCGCGGTTGGTCGCTCGCAGCCGACATGTCGGCACGCACGGGGCGCGATGCGCATATAAAGAGCGTATTCACCAACGCATTGTCGCTCAACGCAGTAGCAACAAAACAGTTCGACTCGTTGCACCGCCTCTCGCTCGTCCTGTTGCTCGCGCCATCGGAGCGCGGCACGCGCCAAGCCTCCACTCGCGAGGCATTCGCTCTGCGTGGCAACAACCTATATTCGCCCGCGTGGGGATACCAGAACGGCAAGGTGCGCAATTCGCACATCAGGCGCGAAACGGTGCCTACGGCTGTCGCCATATACGAGGGACGCATAACCGAGCGCACTACCCTATCGGCGTCGGCGGGAGCGAGCATCGGCATAAAGCGTTACAGCATACTCGATTGGTTCGATGCGCAGACACCCGCACCCGACAACTACCGCCGTATGCCGAGCTATTTCGGCGAGGAGGTCGTTGCCGATGCGGTCGCCGACGCATGGCGCAGGGGCGACAGTCGTTATACGCAAATCGACTTCGACGAACTCGTCGCACG
>JBNMLI010000065.1:0-7315 GCA_050874765.1 Alistipes sp. | reverse complement strand
TCGGTCCTGAGCGCAGTGTCGCTCGGCGTGTCACTCTATTGCGTATTGGCCAGTAACGAGTGGGGCTACGGCATACTCTCCTTTGTCGTATTCACTGTGTTGCTTGCGGCGATAGTCGTTGCCGAGGGCTATGCTCCGCAACGCTTGGAGGTCGGCGACGACGGCATAGTCATTTTGCGTCGCTACCGCAGCATCGAGATTCCGCGCAGTAAAATAGTAGGCATCGAGCCTGTTCGGGCAAAATATATTTTGCAGTCGTTCCGCTTGGGAGGCAGCGGCGGATTGTTCGGCTTCTTCGGTCGGCACTACTCGCCCCGTATGGGTCGCTTCGACCTCTATGCCACAGAATTTCGCAATTTGTTCATTATCAGGAGTGCCGACACAACCATCGTCGTCGGTTGCACCGAGCCTCGCGCTCTGCACGACTACCTCGGCTGATTGATAATACCTCCGCCCGCGAGGGATAAAATTCGCCTTTTGACTCTCAAAAAGAGCGAATAGTGTTGCTATTTTCAAAAAAAGTCCTTACCTTTGCGCACCCGCAAAGTGCGGGGTTGGATTACAATTAGTTTATTAACAAGTATTAAACGTAAAACAAAGTGGATTCATTAAGTTACAAAACCATCTCGGCTAATGCTGCAACGGTTGACAAACAGTGGGTTGTCATCGATGCCACTAACGAGGTGCTGGGACGTTTAGCCTCGCAGGTAGCGAAAATCCTGTGCGGCAAAAACAAGCCGAGTTACACTCCACACGTTGATTGCGGCGATTATGTAATCGTTATCAACGCTGAAAAAGTGAAACTTACCGGCAACAAGATGACCGACAAGGTCTATGTTCGTCACACCGGTTATCCGGGCGGTCAGCGTTTCGCTACTCCGCAGGAGTATCTCGCCAAGAAACCGGAGTTCGTTATCGAAGAGGCTGTTCGCGGCATGCTGCCTAAAACCCGCCTCGGTAGCGCAATCATCAAAAATTTGAAGGTCTATGCAGGTGCGGAGCACCCTCACGTTGCACAGAACCCGAAGTTAATCAAATTAAACGAAATTAAGTAAGCATTATGGAAGTTGTAAACACCGTTGGTCGCCGTAAGGCAGCTGTGGCACGCGTATTCGTGAAGCCGGGCAAAGGCAACATTACAATCAACCAGAAGGAACTCGCAGCCTACTTCCCATTGAACATTCTGCAATACGAGGTTAAGCAGCCGTTGCTCGTAACCGAGACAGCAGAGGCTTTCGACGTAGATGTAAACCTCGTCGGTGGCGGTATCAAGGGTCAGGCAGAGGCAGCGCGTATGGCTATCGCCCGCGCATTGTGCGAGATTAACGCGGAGTATCGTGGCGTTTTGAAGAAAAACGGTTTCCTTACTCGTGATTCGCGTGAGGTTGAGCGTAAGAAGCCGGGTCAGCCGGGCGCACGTCGTAAGTTCCAGTTCAGTAAGCGTTAATCCTTACCGCAACCAACTATTCGGCAAAGCACGACAAGGGTTCTCAAATCTGCGGGACTGCGCATAAGTTGCACATTACCTGTCGGGTTGCCCTGTCGCGGGAAACTCTCGGGACCGACCGCCGAGGTCGCTACTTCGGGAGTTGAAGAAAAGAGAATTAAAATTAAGATTAAAAAACGTAAACAAAAATGTCACGTACAGATTTTAATACATTATTGGAAGCCGGTGTTCATTTTGGTCACTTGAAGCGCAAGTGGAATCCTAAAATGGCTCCATATATCTTCATGGAGAAGAACGGTATCCATATCATCGACCTTTACAAGACGGCTGTCAAGTTGGACGAGGCTGCTGCCGCGCTCAAACAAATCGCAAAGAGCGGTCGTCGCGTATTGTTCGTTGCAACCAAGAAACAAGCAAAGGAAATTGTTGCCGAAAAGGTAGCAGCAATCGGTATGCCTTACGTTACGGAGCGTTGGGCTGGCGGTATGCTGACTAACTTCCCAACCATACGAAAGGCCGTCAAGAAAATGGCATCTATCGACAAGATGTCGGCAGACGGGGTTTTCGATAACTTCTCCAAGCGCGAGAAGTTGCAGATTGCACGTCAGCGTGCAAAACTCGAGAAGAACCTCGGTTCTATCGCCGACCTTACCCGCCTGCCTGCTGCATTGTTCGTTGTAGACGTGCAGAAGGAGCAGAACGCAGTCAAAGAGGCTAACCGATTGAACATTCCTGTATTTGCAATGGTAGATACTTGTTGTGATCCAACCAACATCGATTACGTTATACCGGCAAATGACGATGCAACGAAGTCAATCGCAGTTATTCTCGACACCGTTTGCGCCGCAATCGCAGAGGGTACGGAGGAGCGTAAACTCGAAAAGGAGAAAGAGGCTCTCGAAGCCGAGGCCAACACCGAGGCTGCTCCTGCCAAGAAGGAGGCAAAACCTCGTATCAAGAAGGCCGTTAAGGCAACTGTCGATGCCGAAGAGGCTGCCGTTGCCGATGTAGTCGCAGCAACCGAGAAGGTTGCCGAGCCTGCAAAAGAAGAGTAATAAACCGCAAAACACAAGTAAACAATTATGGCAATAGAAATTAAAGCCGCCGACGTAATGAAACTCCGCAAGATGACGGGTGCAGGTATGATGGACTGCAAGAAAGCCCTCGTCGAGGCGGAAGGCGATTACGACCGTGCGCAGGATATTATCCGCGAGAAGGGTAAGCTCGTGGTTGCCAAGCGTGCCGACCGTTCGGCAAGCGAAGGCGTTGTCGTTACCAAAATTGTAGGCAATAAGGGTTATATGCTCTGCCTTGCTTGCGAAACCGACTTCGTGGCACAGAATGCGGAGTTCACCGCATCGGCAAACGCCATTTTGGAGATTGCCGTTTCGGCCGACGCTGCCGATTTGGCTGCTCTGCTGGCTGTCAAGAACGCCGAGGGTCGTACCGTCGAGGAGATGGTAACCGAGAAATCGGGTCAGACGGGCGAGAAGGTCGAGTTGGCATACTACGCTCGCGTCGAGGCTCCTTACATCAACGCATACGTTCACTTCAACAAGAAGCTCGGTACGTTGCTCGGTTTCAGCAAAGAGGTTCCGACCGAGGTCGCTCACACAATCGCTATGCAGGCTACCGCAATGGCACCTATTTCGATTGATGTAGATGACTGCCCGGCAGATGTCGTTGCTCACGAGAAGACCATCGCTTCGGAGCAGATGAAGCAAGACCCGAAGAACGCCAACAAGCCGGAGGCTATTCTCGAAAAGATTGCCGAGGGTAAGATGCGCAAGTTCTTCGAGGAGAACACCCTGCTCAATCAGGCTGTCGTAGGCGAGAAGGAGTCGATTCGCGAATTCCTCGCCAAGGCAGACAAGGAGGCAAAGATTATCGCTTACAAGCGTTTCGCTTTGGAGGCATAATCCGATTATACCTTACTCGAATCGCCGTACCCGCAAGGTGCGGCGATTTTTTCGTATATTTGCAATAGCCGGATATATTTATAAGAAACGAAATACAATATATGGCAAAAAAGCAGATATTAAAATTAACAGAACATACTTTGCGGGAAATGGTTAAAGAGAGTATCGATAAAGTGTTAAAAGATGAGTCGGCATTGCAGGCGAATAGAGTGTCCGATAGTCGTAACATCATCAATGAGATGGCTCGCTTAAACAAAAAAGATGACTCGCTATCGCCATTCCCATATAATAAGTTCAGAATATGGGTGCAAGGCGAGAATTCTCCACACTGCCTGCCTCATATACATATTAGTTATCCGCAGGAGGGTTGGGAAATAAAAGTCGATATTGCTCATGGGCAACTTTGGCAAGTCGTTGCATACGGAAATAGGGGTCGAAAAGACGGTTTCTCCGATATTATAGAGATGGTGCAGTAGTGGTTTAAGATGGATACCCGAATGCCGGGGCGTGTCGGCACCAATCGGGAGGCGGCTATGAATGAATGGGAAGCGTGCAATGAAGATTAGAATAAAATGCGTGGCTTATGGAGAAAGCCACGCATAAAATAACACAAATGAATTGCGGACGGGGGAATACCTTTTCGCGCGTTCTTACCGCGGTGTTATGCGGCGGAGAATGGCGAGAGGGTAGCGGCGCACGGGGCGCAACCACAGCCAGATGCGTGCAAAAAAGAGATGCGTGCGCGAGCAGTCAATGATGCCGTAAACCTTGTCGCGCGTCATCGACTCGGTGCCGTAGATGTTGCCGTCGCCGAGCAGTGTTACGCGGTCGCTGTCGAGGGCAATGATGCGGTGAATCACGAAGTTATGACCCGTATCTGCCAGCACGACATTGTATTTGCGGAAGTCGTTGGGTCGAATCGGACGCAACGACACCTTCGCTCCGCTGTGGAAGAAGGGCAACATACTCTGCCCTTTGACCGCCACCTTGACGGGCGAGCCTTCGAGCAACAGGTCGCGAACGACCGAGAACATCGCTCTGTTGTTTCCTTCGTGAGCCATATCAGTGTTTGCCATAAATTGCGTTGTACGAAAGGCGTGCCGCGTCGGCATCGGGCAGGCACTCCAAATGATAGACCGGCACACGGGCAATCATCTGTGAGAGTGTGTCGCAGATGTTGTCCTGCAACGCATCGTCGTAGGCGAATGCGGGCGGACACGACGGTAGCAGCGCGCCGATTGCGCTCAATACGTTGAGCCGCTCGATGCGGTTGTGCGGTGCTTGGGAGAGGCGGATAAATGCGCGAATCGGGAAACTGCGATTGATGTAGCACGGCGTTTTGCCGCTCCATGGCGAGCCGAATACGGTCGGCACACCGTCGATGGTGCGGGTAATCGGGCTGTCGTCGTTGAGCAGTCGCGCACCCTCGATATTTTCGCGCCACAGGCGTGTGTGGGTGCTTTTGCCCGTTCCCGACTCGCCCAGACACAGCACTGCACCGCCATCTTTGACGGCGACGGAGGAGTGAATCGCTATGCCGCCGAGCGGAGCAATGACCAGTCCGAACATAATCCACAACCCGAAGCGCAGCAGTGTGGCATCGACCTTCGAATCGGCTCCCATATTGCATCGCACCGACTGTTCGCCGTCGGCTTTGGCAAAAATCATCAGATTGTCGGGTTTCTGCATATCGAAGAGGTGTCCGCCATCGTAACGACCGAAGTGGCACTCGGCATACTCCTCCTCGAACTGAAAATCGTAAACGGCACGAAATCCCGCGAATTGCTCCAACGTGAGCGACTCGCCGAAGCGAATGTCGAAATCGGGCTTCGCGTCGAGCGTCGCCTCTGCCTCGAACGGGCGGAATCCTGCCAAGCCGCAATCGACCAAATTGGCATTCGGACCCGATGTGCGAATCCTGTATTGCGCTACTATATAATCCATTACTTAATCTCTATTATGCGGTCGCAACAGTCGAGCGAACTCTCGCGATGCGCTATGATTACTATTGTTAATTCCTTGTTATGCTGTGAGAGCGAGCGAATCGAATCGTTGATGCCGCGCTCCGTTTCGTTGTCGAGCGACGAGGTCGCCTCGTCGAAAAACAGCACGTCGGCACGCTTGTACAACGCCCGCGCTATACCTATACGTTGTCGCTGACCACCCGAAAGCAACGCTCCGCACTCGCCTATGCGGCTGTCGATGCCGTTGGGCAAGGCATCGACGAATTCGCGCAGATTCGCCATATCGACGGCGCGGTTTACGCGGTCGAGGTCTATATCGTGCTCGTCGCAACCGAGTGCTATGTTGGCGAGTATGGTGCTGTCGGTCAGAAAGACGCTCTGCGACACATAGCCGATGGTGTTCTGCCACTTGCGACGGTTGTGGGCGTCGAGCCGCTCGCCGTCGATGAGAATACTGCCCGCGGTGGGTGTGTAGAAGCCCAGCAGGAGGTTGAACAGGGTGGTTTTGCCTGCGCCAGACCGACCCTTGATGCCGATGGTTTCGCCACGCCTAATTTCGAACGAGAGGTCGTGCAGTGTGTCGCGCTCGCCGTCGTCGAAGCGGAACGAGAGATTCTCGACCCGTATGCTGTCGGTAAATGCAAAGCGGTCGGCGGTGCTCTCCTCGGCACGCACCGCTTTGTCGATGTCGGCACTGCGGATAATGTCGATTGTGTAGCGGTTGTAGCGCAGCGATGTCCACGCCGCCATAATGGTGCGAATCGACGGCAGGAGCCTTAATGCCGCGACGGCAAAGATGCCGAACAGTATTTTCATATCGCCGCTCCGTAGGCCGACGCTCAACGTAACGAGCAACGACATACCGACCGCCAGTCCCACCTCGGTGAACATCTGTGGCAGGGTCGATACGGTTGCATTCTTGCGCCCGACCTCCACGATGGTGTCGATGGAACGGTCGAACGAGGCGAGCATCTTCGGGAAGGCGTTGTTGAGCTCGATGTCGGCATAGCCGCGGTAGGTTTCCAGCACGTTGCGGTACTTGGTGCGCTGGGCGGCATTCTCCCGCTCGCCATAACCGTTTACGCGCTTGCGCACAAGTGTGAAATAGAGCCACACGCACGGAACGAAAATCGCAACCGTCAGCAGTGCCGCCAGCGGACTGTATATGGCAATGGCTGCGAACATCAGCACGAAGAGCATCGCCTCGCTGAAAATGGAGGCGAGCGGTCGCAGAACGCCCGATACGAAGGTGTAGCAGACGACGTTCACGTTGCGCGAGAGAATTGCCGAATTGGATTGTTTGATGAACGACAGTCCGCGGTTGAAATAGTCGATGTAGAGATTGCGCGAGAGGTAGCGATAGAGTGCGTAGATGTAGTCGCGCTCGAAGCGGTACAGCCCCAAGTTAATCAGGCTCTTGACGACGATGAAGACGACTATCGCACCCGATACGGCAGCAACAAAAGCCGTGTCGCTATGGAAGCCGAACGCCGTGTAGAGTGTTGCAAGATAGCGATTTGTGTGTATGCTCTCGCTGTCGAGAATCAGATACAGCACAGGCAACAGCGCAGCCAACCCGATGAAGTTGAGCAACGCACGCAACCAAATGGTGAACGTAACCACATAGCCGCGCCCCCTGAACTGCTTGGGTATTATGCCGAGTGCCGAAAATTTCATTCCGCTAAATTACAAATTTTTTCGATAGCCGCGCCTCTCCGTGCGGCTTATTATACGATTTGTTCGATATTGCCCGATTTGATGTACCACAAATAGCCCCGTACATCGTCGTAGCCCATCTGCGCAAGCGTCGAGGCGTACTCCCTCACCTGCTCGCCGTATTGCGGTTGCGGTTTGCCGAATTTGTAGTCCACGACAACCGCCCGTCCGCCGCGAATCATCACACGGTCGGGGCGCAACAAGCCTTTGCGCGGGGCGAGAATGTTGCTCTCGCGACGCACCGTCGTCCACTCTCCGCTGAACCACTC
>JBNMLI010000064.1:0-7474 GCA_050874765.1 Alistipes sp. | reverse complement strand
GTATAAATGAATCGGAGCGTCCTTACACAGACCCTTTTAGGGCGGTGTATGGTTGCTATCCGCACTTGGAGTATCCGCACGACATACAGGTCAGGCAACCGTTTTGGTATGCCATCGTCTCCTGACCGCACTGCGGACACTTGCCTTTGGACGGAGTGCCGTCCTTGATATAGCGTTTCAAGGCGCGTTGTACGCCGTTTTTCCAAGTGTTGATGTTCTCGCTGTCGAGGTGCAGACCGTCGATGAGCGACACGACTTTATCAATCGGCATATCGTAGCGCAGTACGCCCGAGATGAGTTTGGCGTAATTCCAGAAGCTCTCGTCGAACAGGCGCGAGATGCCGCCGATGGTGTTGGTGTAGCCGTAGCGGTCGGTATATTGGAAGTCGTAGCGCGTGCTACCGTCCTCCTCGCGCACCTTGATGATGTTGCCGTGGGTGATTTTAGGCGGAATGAACATAGCGTCTTCCTCGATTTTGCCCGTGAAAATCTCGTAAGGGCGGCCGTCCTGCAAGCCGACGAAGGCAATCCAGTTCTCGGCACCGTTCTTGAAACGGACGATGTCGGCAGGAATCGATTTCGGTCGCTTGCCGTGGCGGGCGGAGGCGTCCTCCTTCGGCTCGCTCTTCTTCTCGACCAAGACGCCTGCACGGCAACCGTCGCGATAGACGGTTACGCCCTTGCAACCGCACTCCCAAGCGGTGCGATAGACATCGGCAACGAGGGCTTCGGTTACGGAGTTGGGCAGATTGACCGTTACGGAGATGGAGTGGTCGACCCACTTCTGTATCGCTCCCTGCATCTTGACTTTGGCAACCCAGTCGATATCGTTCGCCGTGGCATTGTGGTAGGGCGAAGCGGCAACCCACTCTTCGAGTTCGGCATCGGAGATGGTTTGCAGGCGCGAAGTGTCGTAGCCATTGATGCGCAACCACTCGACGAACTTGTGATGATAGACATTGAACTCCTCCCAAGCCTGTCCCTCGTTATCGACAAACGAAACATTGACATCTTTGTCCGATGGGTTGATTTTTCGACGACGGCGATAGACGGGGCGGAAGACCGGCTCGATGCCCGAGGTGGTTTGCGACATAAGCGACGTCGTGCCGGTAGGGGCGATGGTGAGCATCGCTATGTTGCGGCGACCATACTTGACCATCTGCTCGTAGAGCGCAGGGTCGGCCTCCTTGATGCGCAGAATCATCGGGTTGTGCTTCTCTTTCTCGGCGTTGAATACCTTGAACGCACCGCGCTCGCGAGCCATCTCGACCGATTCGCGGTATGCCTCCAAGGCGAGCGTGCGGTGGACGCCGACGGCAAACTCCAAAGCCTCGTCAGAGCCGTAGCGTAGGCCGAGTGCCGCAAGCATATCGCCCTCGGCGGTGATGCCCAGACCTGTGCGGCGACCTTTGAGAGCCATCTCCTTGATTTTGCGCCACAGATTAAGTTCGACCTGACGCACATCGGCATCTTCGGGGTCGGCCTCGATTTTGGCGATTATCAAATCGACCTTTTCGAGTTCGAGGTCGATGATGTCGTCCATCAGGTGCATAGCCTTGTGGACGTGGTCGATAAATTTGTCGAAATTGAAACGCGCCTGCTTCGTAAACGGCTCATCGACATAGCTATAAAGGTTGATTGCCATCAGTCGGCAACTGTCGTAAGGGCAGAGCGGAATCTCGCCACACGGGTTGGTCGATACCGTAACGAATCCCTCGTCGGCATAGCAGTCGGGGATACTCTCGCGCAGAATCGTGTCCCAGAACAGCACACCCGGCTCTGCCGACTGCCAAGCGTTGTGAATGATTTTGTTCCACAACTTGCGGGCATCGATGTCCTGCACAATCTTCGGCGAGTCGGAGTTGATTGGGAATTGTTGGCGATAGGGCTTGCCGGCAAGTGCGGCACGCATAAATTCGTCATCGACCTTGATGGATACGTTGGCACCCGTGATTTTGTTGGTGTCGAGTTTGGCATCGATAAACCGCTCGGCATCGGGGTGTTTGATGGAGAGCGAGAGCATCAGCGCACCGCGTCGGCCGTCCTGCGCAACTTCGCGCGTGGAGTTGGAGTAGCGTTCCATAAACGGCACGATGCCCGTCGAGGTGAGTGCCGAGTTGAGGACGGGACTGCCCGTTGGGCGAATGTGCGAGAGGTCGTGGCCCACACCGCCGCGCCGTTTCATCAGTTGCACCTGCTCCTCGTCCATACGGAATATGCCGCCGTAGGAGTCGGCAGGGTGGCGATGACCTATTACGAAGCAGTTGGAGAGCGAAGCCACTTGGAAGTTGTTGCCTATGCCCGTCATAGGTCCGCCCTGTGGAATGACATAGCGGAAGTGGTCGAGCAAATCGAAAATCTCCTGCTCCGAGAGAGGGTTCGCATATTTGTTCTCGATACGGGCGAGCTCCTTTGCCAGACGGTGGTGCATCTGCTCGGGCGACGACTCGTAGATGTTGCCGAACGAGTCTTTCAGCGCGTATTTGCTCACCCATACGGTGGCGGCGAGTTCGTCGCCGTCGAAGTATTTGACCGAGCGGGCAACTGCATCGGCGTACTCTACCTTTTGAGGGGGTTGATTGGTTTGTTGTTTCATCTATATAATTATATGTATTGTTATTGTTGTTCTCCCGTGGAAGGAGGGATACAAAATTAAAACAAATTTTTGCCTGTTGCAATAGTTGCAGGCATTAGGTTTCGGATTATTTTCGATTGTCGTCAGTGCCAAATTGTTGCGCGCGCGGAGGTGCGTCGGGCAGGGTAAGTGGCGGGGCGGAGTGAAAAATACGGAAAAGTTTTTGTACCTTTGCCGTGTTATTGGACGAATAGATGGACGTATTAGCAAATATCGGATTGTCAGCGGATTGCGACGGGCGCGTGCCTGTCGTGGCGGGTCCGTGCAGTGCCGAGAGTGCCGAGCAGTGCATGGCAACGGCGCGGGCTCTTGCCGAAATCGGCGTGCGTGCTTTTCGGGCGGGGCTGTGGAAACCGCGTACCAGACCCAACTGCTTCGAGGGTGTCGGCGAGCGTGGTGCAGCGTGGCTTGCCGAAGTGAAGCGCGAAACGGGTATGGCGGTGATGACCGAAGTGGCTACTCCCGCACATGTGGAGATTGCGCTCGCGGCGGGATTGGACGCGCTTTGGATTGGGGCGCGAACAACGACCAATCCGTTTGCCTTGCAGGAGGTAGCTGATGCGTTGCGCGGTGTGGCGATTCCGATTTTCGTGAAGAATCCCGTTACGCCCGACCTTGCCCTGTGGGTGGGGGCGATAGAGCGCGTAGCCAATGCGGGGGTGCGCGAGATTGTGGCGGTGCACCGCGGTTTTGCCGACTATGCGCATGGCGAGTATCGCAACAATCCGCAGTGGGCAGTGCCTATGGATTTGCGCAGGGAGATGCCCGAAATCCCGATTTTCTGCGACCCGAGCCACATAGGAGGCAGGCGCGATGCCGTTGAGCCGCTCTGCCGTCAGGCTCTCGACCTCGGGTTCGACGGTCTGTTTGTGGAGTCGCACATCGCACCAGATAAGGCATTGAGCGACAGCGCACAGCAGATTACTCCGCAGGCGTTGGGCGAGATGCTTGCCCGCTTGGTGCGTCGCAACGGAGCAACGGCGGAGGGGCAGATGATTCGCTTCCGCTCGGAGATAGACGCGATAGACGAGGCGTTGCTCGATTTGCTTGCACGCCGTATGGCGGTGTCGCGACGCATAGGCGACTACAAACGGACGCACAACATCGCCGTGTTGCAGTCGGGGCGTTACGGCGAGGTGGTGGCGCGGTTTGTTGAGGGGGCGAAGCGCGCAGGTATGGACGAACAATTCATAAGAAAGGTTGTCGGGGCGATTCACGAGGAGTCGGTACGGCAGCAGTTGGAAAATAAACAGTAGCGAATAATGACAGCATTGTATCCCGAAATAATTTACGGTCCCGTGCATTCGCGCCGACTGGGTTTGTCGCTCGGCGTGAATCTGTTGCCGTTGCAATCGAAAATTTGCAGTTTCGACTGCATCTATTGCGAGTGCGGCTGGAACGGCGAGCACCGCGGGCAGATGCGTTTCAACTCGCGCGAGAGTGTGCGCGAGGCGTTGGAGGCACACCTTCGCAAAATGGCGGCGGAGCAGGCTCTGCCTGATGTCATCACCTTTGCGGGCAACGGTGAGCCGACGATGCACCCCGAATTTGAGGCGATAATAGACGACACGCTCGCTCTGCGCGACGAGTATTCGCCCGCAACGAAGGTGTCGGTGTTGAGCAATGCCACGCAAATAGGTCGCGAGAGCGTGCGGCGGGCGTTGTTGAGAGTGGATAACAACATACTGAAACTCGATTCGGCATTCGACGCGACGGTGCGCCTGATAAACAACCCGTGCGGAGAGTACTCGGTGGCGCAGACCGTCGAGCGTATGAAACTCTTTGAGGGTCGGCTGATTGTGCAGACGATGTTCCTGCGTGGCGAGTTCGAGGGGCAGGCGGTGGATAACACCGTCGAGCGCGAGGTCGAGGCGTGGCTTGCTCTGGTGCGCGAGATTGCACCGCGACAGGTGATGGTCTATTCGATTGCGCGCGATACGCCGTGCCAAACGCTCTGCAAGGTGTCGCACGACGAATTGGCGGCGATTGCAAAGCGCGTAGAGGCTATGGGTATCGATTGCTCGGTAGCATAGGTCTGTGGTGCAGGGCGTTGGAAAGTCGGTGCCCATTTCGGACATTTGCAACACTTGCACACAATTTGCATATTCGGGATAAAGTCGTATTTTTGCAGGCGAGGATAATCTAAAAATTTAATTATATGCAACATCTTGAAGCGTGGACGCTGATACCGTTTGCCGTGATGCTCTTTGTCATTGCGGTTGCACCGTTGGCGGTCGGAAAGATTTGGGAAAAGAATGTGAACAAACTGATTTTCGTTCTGTTGCTTTCGATTCCGACAGCCGCATATATGGCATACATCGGGCTGGGCGATAAGATTATCGACCAGATTTTCTACGACTATCTGCCGTTTATTGTCCTATTGGGCGCACTGTTCGTGGTTACGGGAGGTATTCACATAAGTTATAATATGACTGCCACACCGCTCATAAATACGTTGGTGTTGTTCATCGGGTTCAATGTGGCATCGTTTATGGGTACTACGGGAGCGGCGATGTTGCTGATTCGCCCGTTGCTCGAAATCAACAAGTCGCGCCAATACAAGGCGCACACCATCTGCTTCTTCATCGCACTGGTTGCCAACTGTGGCGGTATGTTGTCGCCGTTGGGCGACCCGCCGTTGTTCCTGCTCTATCTGCGCGGTGCTTCGTTCGATTGGTTCCGTTCGATGTTCCCAGAGTGGGCTGTCGTGGGCGGTCTGTTGCTGATAATCTACCATCTGCTCGACAGCTATTATTTCCGCAAGGAGCGTCGTCTGCTTGCGGGCAATAACGCGGCGAAGGTCGCGGGCGACGATGACGAAGAGGCGGACGAGTCGTTGCGTTTGTCGGCGAGCGGTGTGGTAAACATATTCTATCTGATGGCGGTCGTTACCGTCGTGGCGTTCGTAAACACCTCGTATATTCCGGCTATGGGTGCGGAAGATGCTCCGCTCTATATGAAATTCCTGCGCGAGATAATCCTCGTCGGCATCATACTCCTGTCGCTGTGGACGACCAAAAAGCGTGTGCGTCGCGAGAACAACTTCTCGTGGGAGCCTATTACGGAGGTGGCGGTGTTGTTCATCGGTATCTTCACGACGATGACCCCTGCAATGATATTCCTCAATGCACACGCAACAAGTTTGGGACTGTCGGAGCCATGGCAGTTCTTCTATGCTACTGGTGCGCTCTCGTCGTTCCTCGACAATGCGCCTACCGCCGTGGCGTTCCATACAGTGGCGAAGGGCTTGCCGATTGCCGAAGGAGCTACGCTCGTGGCGGGTGTGCCGCAGACGATGTTGCGTGCGATTGCACTCGGCTCGGTATTCTTCGGCGCGATGACCTACATCGGCAACGGTCCGAACTTTATGGTTAAGGCAATAGCCGAGAAGGCGGGTGTGAAGATGCCGTCGTTCTTCGGGTATATGTTTAAGTTCTCGCTGATTGTACTGCTGCCGATTTATGTGATTATGCAGTTGATATTCTTCTAACCGATAAGGCTGTGAGAAACAGATAAGGAGATGCTTTTGAGGGGCATCTCCTTTTGTTTGTGTTCGCGACCGCGTGCGTTGCTATTGCACCATTACGTTGGCGACCAGATTGACGCCCGACTTCTCGTTTATGGCTTGCGCCAGAGCCTCGCGCTGCATCATCAGTTCTTTGCGTATGACGCTCGATTGGACGTGAACGTAGAGCGTGCCTTTGACCAAGCGCACCTGTCGCGTCTGCTCGGCGACGAGCGGACCGACCACCTGCCGCCAAGTGTCGGGCAGTGAGCCTTCGGCTATTTTTGCCCGAATGTCGGGGCTGTTGAATATCTCTTCGAGATACTTTCCTATCGGTTGCGGTTCGGAGCGTTTCATTGCAATACCTTTCCGTAAGTTACATCGAATATCTTGTGCCGACAGCCCGAGGCGTCGAGCAGTCGCGTCATGCGCTCGCGGTTGCAGTCGGTGATGAAAATCTGCCCGAATGCGTCGCTTGCCACGATTTTGAGCAACTCCGCCACGCGGCTCTCGTCCAACTTGTCGAACACGTCGTCCAACAACAAAATCGGGGCTTCGCCGAATCGCTCGGCGATGATGCGGTACTGGGCGAGTTTCAGGGCGATGATAAATGACTTCTGTTGCCCCTGCGAGCCGTATTTGCGCAATGGCAGACCGCCTATGCGGAATGCCAAATCGTCGCGATGAATGCCGGTTGTCGTAAAGCCGTTCACGCAATCGCGCTCGCGACTGCCGAGCAACAACTCGGCAAACGGAGCGGTGTCCAATTCCGATTTGTAGGTCAGCTCGACCTGTTCCTTGTCGCCCGAGAGCAGAGCGTAGAACTCGGCAACTGCGGGGCGCAACAGCTCGGCGGTTTCGCGTCGTTTGGCGTAGATTTTTTCGCCCGTGGCGACGAGTTGCGCATCGTAAATCTGCAACATCTGCTCGTCTGCCGACATTTTCAGCAGTTTGTTGCGCTCTGCCAATGCGCCGTTGTAGCGAATCATCGTGGCGAGGTACTCGCGGTCGAGTTGCGAGATGAAGCCGTTCAGATAGCGGCGGCGTTCCTCCGCAGCATCGCAAATCAGAGCCGTATCGGCAGGCGAAACTATAACCACAGGAATCAGCCCTATATGGTCGGAGAGCCGTTCGTATGCCTTGCCGTTGCGCTTCATCACCTTCGACGCGCCGCGCGTAAACGAGCAACTGACCTGCTCGCGACGGTTGCGGCTGTTGAGGTATTCGCCGTCGATGACGAAGAACTGCTCGCCGTGGCGCACGCACTGACCGTCGCTCATCGGCAGTGCCGACTTGCACATCGACAGGTAGTAGATGGCGTCGATGATGTTGGT
>JBNMLI010000063.1:0-7481 GCA_050874765.1 Alistipes sp. | reverse complement strand
GGACGGGACACTGCTCGATACGATAGGCGATTTGGCTGACGCGTGCAATCATATTTTGCGTATGCGTGCGTTGCCGGAGTACGATTATAAAACATATCGCGGATTTGTCGGCAACGGCATCACGCGTCTCATCGAGCGGGCATTGCCCGAACGGCTGCGCACGGCGGAGTATGTGGAGGCGGCACGGCGCGACTTTGTCGATTACTACACTGCCCATATAGATGTGCATACGCGCCCGTATGCGGGTGTGGCGGAGTTGCTCGGCGAGTTGGAGGCGCAGGGGTGTCGGTTGGCGGTGGCGTCGAACAAGTTTCACGAGGGGACTGCCGCGCTGGTGAAGCGGTTCTTCCCGCAGGTGCATTTCGGCGCGGTATATGGCAATCGCGAAGGTATGCCGCTCAAACCCGATGCGGCTCTGTTGCAGGCGATTATGCGCGAGTGCGACAGCGAGGCGGCGCGGTGCTGCATGGTCGGCGACTCGGGCGTGGATATGCAGACGGCGCACAATGCCTGCACGCACTCAATAGGCGTAACGTGGGGCTTCCGCTCGCGCGAAGAGTTGGCGGCAAACGGTGCGGAGCGCATTGCCGACACCGCGGCGGAGGTTTTGGGCTACCTGCGCGAATACGGAATTGCTCGCTAATTGCGCCCCTCAACGGGTTGCAACTCGACGCGGAGGCAGAGATGCTTGTCGCGTTTTATGTTTGTGGTGAAGCCTATGCGGTAGGTGTCGGGATTGGGCGCGTCGTAGTCGTGCGGCGGTGTGGCAGTGAGAATGAACGGCGCAGCAGCCTTCGGCGATGCGACGCGGACGAGCAGTGTGCGACCCTCCTGACGCAGTTCGATGGTGCGACTATCGACTATGCGCGGGGTGGCGCGGGTTACCATTGTCCAACGGGCGGTGCAGGGACGGTCGCCTGCCGTGATGTCGTCCTCGACAACCACGCGCGCCGCCTCGTCGATGGTTATGCGTCGTTGAGCCTTGGCGACATCGAACAGTACGGGGGTGAGGTCGAACAGCGCGCCGTAGCGAGAGCCGTCGGAGTAGGTTTCTATCATCTCCGCCTTGCCCTCGTAGCGCATCGGGCGGTCGTTTATCATCAGCGTGCCGTGGGAGGTGTTGTTGAGGCGGAAGACCGACCAGCGCGGGCTCTCCTGTCCCTTGGCAAAGAGTTTTATGCCACGCTTTTCGAGCGAGTAGTATTTTTGCGAGCCGAGGTCGATAGCCCAGCGCACGCCGCCCCACTCATATACGAACGAGCCTGCGTCCATGTGGGCGTGGGAGTGGCTCGGCGAGCCTCCTTTGGCGGCGAGGTATGTGTCGTCCGTTCGGCTCCAACCGCTACGGTAGATGAACAGCGGCATCGGACCGCGACCTGCCCAGAATCGGCTGTCGAGCGGCTCGGTCTGCGACATATCGCACCGCGAGGCGAAGAGCATGGCGAACGGCATCATACGCGGACTCTCGACGCGGAACTGCTCCATATCGACAAGTCGTTTCGCCTCTGTCCAAGCGAGCGACGGGTTGTTCGTTTCGGCGGCAAACCAATAGAGCAGATGGTTGCCGACGATGTTGGCGGCTGCCGAGTCGGAGAAGTTGAAGCACTTACCCGACGGGGCGACCATATAGTTCATAAACTCTGCCGAGGCGAGAAAGCCTGCCGAATGCTCCAAATCGGCACTCTCGCCACGCACCGAACGCAGAGCCTCAATCATCAGCACCTCGTACCATGTTCCGAATGCCCAATAGCCGTAGCCCTCGGGGTAGATGCCGTCGGGGGCGTAGCTGTGCATCGACTTGGGGTTGGTCGTCAGTGCCTTGCGGACAATGGCATCGGCAAGGTCGGGGCGCAATTCCTGCACTGCCAGTGCGCCCATCACCAGACCGCCGTTGCAGACCTGATTCCAGTTGTTGGTGCCGCGGTAGAACCACATTTGTCGCTCCTCCTGTGCACCGAGCAGACCTTTATTTATAATGGCATCGGCGATGCGACGGCGGCTCGGCTCGGGCAGTATGTCGTAGAGCCAGTCGTAGCCGATGGCGAGCGCGGCGGTCATCTCGGCAACATCGAGAAAGTGGGACGGATTCCAGTCGGAGAAGTCGGCCGCGGCGAGCATCTCCGCCTCGGCACGTTCGGCGTAGCGACGGTCGCCCGTGTAGAGATACATATAGGCGCAATAGAGGACGCGCTCCTCGACACGACGCGATATGGTCAGAAGTCGCCGACCCTCCATTGTGCGTTGTTGGACGGGCTCGGTGAGGTATTTGTCGGCACGACGGGCGATGAAGCGATGCAGACGGGCGGTGGCAGGGTAGGTGGCTGCCATATTGCGCACTGCCTGTATGTCGCCTTCGTGCAGTATGAGGCGCGGGCGCGGTTTTATGGCGGTGCTGTCGCCAGAAGCGGCAAATAGCGGAAGGGTGCAGAGCAGGGTTGTGAGCAGAAGGATAAGGCGTTTCATTTTCGGTGTCAGTTTATGTTTGACAAATTTAATTCAATTATGACAAATTGGCAAGGGCGTATGACACGGGCGTGGCGATTTTGTCAGAAAAAGGTCGGCGGCGGTGTTTGGCATATCTATTGTACAAGAGAGGGGCGTGTGCGCGAGGCACACGAAGACGAAATAATTTAATAAACTTAAAAAAATAACGATTATGAACGTAAAACCACTTTCGGACAGAGTTGTGATACTCCCTAATCCGGCAGAAGAGAAGACCGCGGGCGGATTGATTATCCCCGATACGGCAAAAGAGAAACCGCTTGCAGGCAAGGTTGTTGCGGCAGGTCCGGGTACGAGCGAAATCAAAATGGAGGTTAAGGTCGGCGACGAGGTGCTCTATGGCAAGTATGCAGGTACCGAAATCAACATCGAAGGCGAGAATTACCTCATTATGAAACAGTCGGATATTTTGGCAATCATCGGCTAATGCTCCGACGACAAATCGTTTAACCACTTAAAAAACAGAAAGCACTATGGCAAAAGAGATTAAATATAATATGGAAGCGCGCGACATGCTCAAAGAGGGTGTCGATGCGTTGGCTAATGCAGTGAAGGTTACGCTCGGTCCGAAGGGTCGCAACGTGATTATCGACAAGAAGTTCGGTGCGCCGCAGGTAACCAAGGACGGCGTTACGGTAGCCAAAGAGGTAGAGTTGGAGGACGCATTCGCAAATATGGGTGCGCAGATGGTCAAGGAGGTTGCCTCGAAGACCAACGACGATGCAGGCGACGGTACGACGACCGCTACGGTTTTGGCACAGGCACTTATCGGTGTCGGTCTGAAAAACGTTACGGCAGGCGCAAACCCTATGGATTTGAAGCGCGGTATGGACAAGGCGGTTGCAACGGTAGTCGATTCGTTGCGCAAGCAGAGCCAAGAGGTCGGTTCGGACTTTGCCAAAATCGAGCAGGTGGCGACCATCTCTGCCAATAACGACCACAACATCGGTAAGTTGATTGCCGAGGCTATGGCGAAGGTGAACAAAGAGGGCGTAATCACCGTCGAGGAGGCAAAGGGTACCGATACGCACGTTGAGGTCGTTGAGGGTATGCAGTTCGACCGCGGTTACATTTCGGCTTATTTCATCACCGATACCGAGAAGATGGAGGCACAGCTCGAAAAGCCTTACATACTGATTACCGACAAGAAGATTTCGACAATGAAGGAGTTGATGGGCATCTTGGAGCCTGTGGCACAGAGTGGTCGTGCGTTGCTCATCATCGCCGAGGACGTCGATGGCGAGGCATTGTCTGCATTGGTTGTAAACAAATTGCGCGGTACGTTGAAGATTGCCGCTTGCAAGGCTCCGGGATTCGGCGACCGTCGTAAGGAGATGTTGGAGGATATTGCCGCACTGACGGGTGCGACCGTTATCTCGACCGACAAGGGTATGAAACTCGACGACGCTACGCTCGAAATGCTTGGTTGCGCCGAGAAGGTTACGCTGAACAAGGAGAACACCACCATCGTAGACGGTTGTGGCGACAAGGCTGCCATCAAGGCTCGTGTTGACCAGATTCGTGCGTCGATTGAGGCTTCGAAATCGGACTACGACCGCGAGAAGTTGCAGGAGCGTTTGGCTAAACTCGCCGGCGGTGTTGCGGTACTCTATGTAGGTGCTGCTACCGAGGTCGAGATGAAGGAGAAGAAAGACCGTGTAGATGACGCTCTGGCGGCAACCCGTGCGGCTGTCGAGGAGGGTATCGTTCCGGGTGGCGGTGTCGCATATATCCGCGCCGTGGACGCTCTCGAAAATATGAAGGGCGACAACGAAGACCAGACTACCGGTATTCAGATTGTAAAGCGCGCCATCGAGGAGCCGTTGCGTCAGATTGTGAACAACGCGGGTGGCGAAGGCTCGGTCGTTGTGAACAAGGTGCGCGAGGGCAAGGGCTCGTTCGGCTACAACGCACGCGACGACCGCTACGAGGATATGCTCGCTGCGGGTATCATCGACCCTACGAAAGTATCGCGTGTAGCGTTGGAGAATGCGGCTTCCATCGCTTCGATGTTCCTCACTACCGAGTGCGTATTGGCAGAGAAGAAGTCGGCAGAACCTGTCGCTCCTGCAATGCCTGCGGGCGGTATGGGCGGAATGATGTAACGGATATGTGCATCTGACAAAACAGCCTCCGAAATAGGTTTCGGAGGCTGTTTTTTTGTGTCGTTATGTGCGGTTAGTTCTGCAAGCCGTTGTGTTTGGCAATAAGCAGAGCGACTCTGTCGGCAATCATCTGCGGAGTGATGGCGCAGATGCAGCGGACATCGCCCCACTTGCAAGGCTTGTTGCCGTAGATGGAGCATGGACGGCAATCCATCTCCTCCTGCAAAACACCATCGGTGTCGCAACCGTAGCCCAAGAAACCGAGTTCGGGGTGCGTTGCGCCCCAGACCGATACGACGGGCGTAGCCACAAGCGAGCAGAGGTGCATCACGAGCGAGTCCATCGATACCATACAGTCGAGATGCGAAATCAAAGCCATCTCGCCCTCCAATTTGAGTTTGCCGAAGACGGCGGTAACGTTGGGGTAGGTGCGCTCCATTTCGAGTGCGAACTCCTGCTCGGCACCTCCTCCGCCATGGATAAAGACGCGCTCGTAACGCTCGGCGAGCAGGGCGATGGTCGCGCGGCTCAACGCGGCAGGGTAGGTTTTGCCTGCGTGTGCCGAGAATGGTGCGAAGCCGACCCACAGCCCGTGTTTCTCGCCCATAGGATTGGGGTAGTCGGGCTTGACGGTGATAGGCTCGGGATTGTCGAACACGAAGCCGAAGCGACGGAAGACGTCGCAGTAGCGGATAACCGTGTGTTTGAGCGGTACGGCGTTGGAGTGGCTGTAACCCAAGCGGAACCACTTTTCGATGCGGCCTTTGCGGATATGTGCCGATTTCAACCCCATGAACGTCAGAATGGAGGTGAGTATGATGGTGCGGATAACGAAATGGGTGTCGGCAACGGCATCGACACCGCTACGCTTGACGGCGCGTGCGAATTTCATAAGACCGCGCAACGAGCCATGCTCCGCATCGGTGTTGAGGAACATAAAATCGACGTCCAAACCGCGGAAGAACGGCTCGAAGAGTTTGCGCGTGGCAACGGTTATTTTAAGTTCTGGATATGCCTGTTTAAGTGCGCGTATCGCGTGCGGCAACATGGCTACATCGCCCATTGCCGACACGCGTATGACGAGCAGGTGGCGGGGCAAATTACTTTGCTCCATAGAGTACGGGATTGAGAGCAGGGTCGTTGTACATCTTCATCTGCTTGTAAGTCTTCATATATTTGCGCCCCGCTTCGATGTCGGCGATGAGTTCCTCGATAGCCGTCGAGAGGTCGCGCTGTTGTGCAAGCAACGTATCGAGTTTCTTTTGGCAGGCGGCGCGGTGGGCATCATCGACATCGGTACGCAGCGTTTCGCAACGCATGTGGTAGATTTTCAGTGCGAGAATCGACAGTCGGTCGATTGCCCAGGCCGGAGTCTCGGTGTTGATTTTCGCATCGGGAGCGACCTTGACGTCCTTGTATTTGTCGAGCAGATAGGAGTCGATATATTCGACCATATCGGTGCGTACCTGATTGGAACGGTCGATGCGACGCTTGATTTTCAGTGCCTCGACGGGGTCGATTTGAGGGTCGCGGATAATATCCTCCAAGTGCCATTGCACGGTATCGACCCAGTTTTTCTCGTATAACAGGTGGTCGAGCGAACCCTTCTGATAGGGATTGAGCGACGGAGCATCGACATTGTCCGTCTTGTGGTAATCGGCGATTACCTGCTCGAAAATTCGATTGGCGTTTTCGGTAAACATAACCTTACTTAATAATTGTAATTAGACTCTGTTTCCAATAAAAAATTGTTACCTTTGCTGAACAACTTATTACAAAGATAATGAAGTTTTCACAAAAAGCAATAATTTCAGCACTATTCGTTGCAATTAGTACCTTGTGCGTTACTGCGCAGGCGCAAACACGACAGACCCGCGAGGAGTATATAGCCCGCTACAAAAACATAGCCATTGCCCATATGGAGCGTTACGGAATACCGGCAAGTATCACCATGGCGCAGGGCATACTCGAATCGGATTGCGGCAACAGCCGTCTGTCGCGCTCGTCGAACAACCACTTCGGCATAAAGTGCAAGAAGTCGTGGAAGGGCGAGCGAGTCTATCACGACGACGATGCAAAGGGCGAGTGCTTCCGCAGTTATCCGTCGGTCGAGGAGTCGTATCTCGACCACGCGGAGTTTCTCGATTCGTCGCCGCGCTACGATTCGCTGTTTGCCTATCCTGCAACCGACTATCGCAGTTGGGCGCGGGGGTTGAAGGCGGCGGGCTACGCTACGGCACCCGACTATGCGCAACGTTTGGTGAAGATAATCGAGGAGAGCCACCTTTATCTGCTTGACCAAGACAACGGCAGTCGGCGTTATGCGTCGTACATAGCCTCGGCTTCTGCCGCGGGGAATGGCGATGATGCGGCACGGCAGTTCGAGAGCCAAAGCACGGCGACATCGGACGAATTGGTGAACCCCGATGCTTATCGCGTGAACATCAAGATTTTCAATGGCTACAACATCTACCGTACCAACAAGGTCTATTATGTCGTTGCCAAGGAGGGCGACACCTATCACTCGCTCGGTGCGCTGTTCCATATATCGGAACGCACGTTGCGCAAGTTCAACGACGTGGCAAAGGGTACGCCGCTGGCGAAGGGCGACATTGTATATATCGAGCGCAAGAAGAGTTGCTGGGAGGGCAATGCGCAGATGCACACTGTGCGCCACAACGAAACGCTGCACTCGCTGGCGCAGTCGTACGGCATTCGCGAGCGTTCGCTGGCGCGGTTGAACCGTATGCGCATGGGGCGCGAGTTGCAGAACGGGCAAATCATAAAGTTGCGTTAGCGGTTGGTGTCGAACGCATTGAACGATAAAAAATCCGACGGGTAGTTGCATCTGTCGGATTTTTTTTATATTTGTAG
>JBNMLI010000062.1:0-7519 GCA_050874765.1 Alistipes sp. | reverse complement strand
TATTTGCACACCGGCATTGACCAATCTCAAATCGGTGGCAACCGTCGAACTGACATTCGACCAAGCGCGTTACGACTCCGACCCTACGACGGGTGCGGTCTATTTGCTCAACGAATCGACGCACGCTGACAAAGCGGGCGGCTATGAGGTAACGCCGTCGATTGCCGAACTCGCGCCTGTTGCCGAATTCGCAATCAAGGCGGGTCGCACCTTCACGACCGAAAAGGTCGTCATCAAGAACGTTGCACCGGGTGCGCGTATCGGTATCGGTCCTATCCGCAAGGACGGCTCTACGGCAGGCTCGTCGCAACACCGTATGTATGTGGACAACATAATCGTCAAGGTTGTCGCTTATGAACAGTCGAAAATCGACCTTGCCACTCCGACGATTGTTGCAGCCGATGCTACGGCTGACGAAATCGTGGTCAAGTGGAACAAAATCGATAAAGCGTCGGGCTACCTCCTCGAATATAAGGAGAGCGCGGTAGAACAATATACGACGGTAGAACTCGGCGATGTCGCGGAGTACAAAATCGAGGGTCTGAAAGGCTCGACGACTTACCAAATCCGCATCAAAGCCATCGAGAAAATCTCGGAGAGCGAATCCGCCTACTCCGAGGTTAAGCAGGTCGAAACCCTCGTGAAGGCGAAATTCCCGATGGTCGCCAACAATGCCGACGAGTTCATCGCCATACTGAACGATGCCGACGGCCTGCGCACCGCAACGGCAACCGATGAAATCCAAATCAAAGCCAACCTCGATTTCGCGGGCAAAACCCTGCCTGCGGGTGTCGTGTTCAGCGGTACGCTCAATGGTAACAATTTCACTGTCAGCAACCTCTCCTCCGACCACGCACTGTTCGCATCTTTGGTCAATGTTCGCGACCTGACAATCGACGAGTCGTGTTCGTTCTCGGCGACGAAAGCTACCGCACTCGCCGCACTGGCTGTCGAGGCTTCGGGTACCATATCGAATGTCGTGAACAAGGCTCCCGTATCCGTCGTTTCGACCGTTGCTGGCGATGCCACGACCATCATCGCGGGTATCGTGGCAATCAACAGCGCGAAGTTGGAGTCGTGCAAGAACTACGGCGCGGTAACCTATACCGCCTCTGCTGCATCTTACGGTGCGTTGGTTGCGGGATTGTCGGCTTATAGCGACAGCGCAATTACGCTGTGTGAGAACCACGGCAAGGTAACCTCTTCCGTTCCGTCATTGTCTGCCTTCGGTGTAGTCAAGAGCATCGAAAACCTCCCTGTTCACCTCGGTGGCTTGGTTGCTCATCTGGGCGAAAACGCTCCCGTAACCTCATCGACCAACTACGGCGACCTCGATTACGATATTACGGCAGCCGAGAACAATGCCATGTCGTGCGGTACCAACCGTCCGCGCGTAGGCGGTATTGTCGGTCTGGCATACAGCGACATCTCGTCGTGCAACAACAGCGGTAAAATAGATGTCTGCGTCGCAACCTCCGACAAATCCACCAGCAAGAACAACTACCCGATAAATGTCGGCGGTATCTCGGGCGGCGCATTTGCGGGCGCAGCGGGTGCTTCCTGCTCCAATGTTACCGATTGTACCAACGAGGGCACAATTAGTTATGTAACCTATTGCGACGGCGCAATCCCTACCTGCGGCGGTATCGTCGGCTATCCGGGCTACGAGAATGCTGCCCAAACCAACCTCATCACCCGTTGCACCAACAAGGGCAGAATCGATGTCTTCGCACAGGACGAAATCCGTGTCGGCGGTATCAATGGCGGTACGGGCAATGTTACCTACTGCAAGAACTACGGCGCAATCGTGGGTACTATCCCTTATGGCGATGCAACCATCGGCGGTATCTCGGGCTTCCTCTCGCAAAAGCACAAGTTTGAGTACAACGAAAGCTACGGCGCATTGAGCAACCTTAACGACAGCAAAGCGGTTGTCGAAATCGGCGGTCTTATAGGTCAGCACGGTGGCGTGAACAGTTACGAAGGCGAGGGTCGCGGTTGCGTGGTAAATTGCGACATAGTCTATGACTGGGGCAATCACAAGTGGTACGGACTGACCATCGGCTGGAACTACAACGCCAAGGCTGTGGTCGTTATGGGTACTGCGGACGAGCCAATCAAAATTCTTGGCGGCAGCATCTCCTGCGACGGCGGTACAACCGTGATTCCTATCACTGCCGACAACTACGAAACCTACGCCAAAGGCTCGGGTAGCGAACCTTATACCGTTAATGTAAAATTTGGAAATTAAAGTTATGAAAAAGCTAATCTATATTGTAATTGCTGCCGTGTTGTTCTCTGTCGCGTGCGATAAGAGCGATACGAACAATGGCACTCCTGCCGGTGGCGAATCGTCGCTCGCATACTTCACGGAGAAGATTGCCGACCACGATGCAGTGGTTGTGAAACCTGCCGAGTTGGAAGCCGACGCGCCCGTCGTGGTCATACTTACACGCGATGTGGAACTGCGCACACTCTCCCTCGAAACTCCGAATATCAACTTCAAGGCGGCGGAGCATTGCCTTATCGGTCGCTACACGCTCTGCGTAATTGCCGCGGAAGGCAACGATGTTTCGTTCCTGCCCGCTGTCAAGGCGGCATTCCCCGAGGCATCGAAATTCTACCTGTTGAGCTACCGCAACGGCTTGGCTTACACGGCGGCTATGCGTATGCCCGATGCCTTTGCCGCCTACGGCTGCATCTCTGGCGCAATCGATGCCGAGGTCTATAAGAACGAGGGTTTCCAAAAGCCCGTTTCATTCGTCCATGTCCACGGTACGGAGAACCCCGTTTACAAATGGGAGGGTATCGAAGGCAAGTCCGTGGCAGTTCCTTTGAGCATAGGCGCCGTTGCCGCACTCGACAAGTGCGTTACCTTCACTACCTCCGACCTGTTGCCGCGCGAGGGCAAAGGTCGCGTGTCGTGTACCCGCTACACCGGCGGAAAGTCGGGTTGCGATGTGATGCTTTATAGCGTAGAAAGCGCGAACAGCGGCTGGTGCGACGAAGAATTTGAAGTATATAACCAAGTTTGGAATTTCCTTAAAACTCATTAAGCAATATGAAAAATATCATAACAATGTTTGTCGCACTCATTCTCTGCCATGTTGCGAGTGCGGCATCAATCAAGACCGAAACAATCGTTGACCAAGGTCTGACGCGAACATACCACATCTATATTCCCGACGGTCTGCCTGCCGACGCCCCGCTCGTGTTCGTCCTTCACGGCTATGGAGGCAATGCCAACGGCTACCAGCCTGCATTCAAAAGCCTTGCCGACGAGTATAAGGTGGTAGTATGCTACCCGCAAGCCTCGACCGACCCCAAAAACAAAAACGGTTGGAACGTCTATTACCCGTGGCAGATAGACAAAATGCAGGTCGATGACTGCGAATTTATCTGCACGCTGGCAAAGCACTTGCAGGCTACCTACAACCTATCGGCAAAAAACACATTCTTCTGCGGTATGTCCAACGGCGGCGAGATGTGCTACCTGATGGCCTACCGCAAACCGAAGGAATTTGCCGCCATCGCCTCTATGGCTGGTCTTACGCTGGTCGAGATGACCAAACGCCACACCTACACCGAGCCTGTCGCATTTATGGAGGTGCATGGTACGGGCGACAAGACCTCGCGCTGGGAGGGCGACCCGACTAACCAATACGGCTGGGGTGCCTACCTTGCCGTACCTCTTGCCGTGGGTGCCGTTGCCGCCGCTAACAAGTGTATGTATGAGCAGACTACCGAGTTGCCTCAAATCAAAAACCGCGTAATCTTCCACCGCTACTACGGCTCGCCGTCGGGCAAGGAGGTGTGGTTCTACGAGGTGCGCAACGGCGGTCATAACTGGGCAACCGACTCGTTCGACTCCTGCCGCGCCATCATGGAGTTCTTCAAAATGAATATGAAGTAACCCCGCCCATAAACAACAATCGGAGTTGCCCGACACGGGTAACTCCGATTTTTTATCGGTAATGTCGGCGGCGACTAATCGCGCTCGGCTTTGGTGCAGTAGTAGTTGTAGCGCGAGAGTACGGCATTGACATATTTTATGGTTTCGTCGCTGCCTCGGAACACACCGAAACTGACCGCCTCGTGGTTGTAGAAATCGGCATCGGAGAGCAGATACAGATACTCGCTGATTGTCTCCCACGAATAGCGGTTCTCGCCGTAAAACTCCGCCAGATTGCAGGCATCGGAGATATGGGCATAGCCGCCGTTGTAGCAGGCGAGCATCAGCGCAAGACGGTCTTCGGCAGGGACTGCGCGCGGCAGTTGCATCGAGCGTTCGACCGACTTGATGATTTGTGCCGAGATTTCGATGTTGCGAATCGGGTTGAGCAACTCTTCGCGCGAAACGCCGTATTTCTTTGCCACATGGGGCATAATCTGCATAAGTCCGACTGCGCCCTGCGACGAAACCGCACTCTTGTGGAAACGCGACTCGTGGTAGGCTATCGCGCTCATCAGTCGCCAGTCGATGCCCGATGCCTTGCCGACACGACGGAAGACATTGTCGTAAATCGAAATCTCGCACTCGCTTTTGGGTAACAACTCGCTAACCTCGGCGACCTCCTCCTTGTGTTGCGCACCGCGAGCCCGATTGAGCCAGATGACCGACAAGGCGGCAACCGCTACGCAAAAAACAATGGGGAGTATTACGTTGTTGAAAAATCTCATAATTTTATATTTATTGGTGAAACTTGGGCGGACAGTCCGCCTCCGATTATGCTGCGACCGACCCGCACGGAGTTAGTCGTAGAACGCCCACGACAGTCCGATTTTGAACATACCGGGGTTGAGAGGATACTTGGCAACGGCAAAATACTCCTTGTTGCCGAACAAGTTGTAATTGACGTGCTGATACTTTATCAGGATTCGCATACGCTTCCACTTCGCCGACACGAACGCATCGAGGTAGGGGTAGTTGCCCACCTGCACTTCGGATTGATTGTAGAATGCCGAGAGCGCGGGGTTGTAGCCTTGTGCGTAGTATTTGGTGTTGAAACGACCATCTATGCCTATTTGCACACGCAACACATCGCGCTTAATCCAGAATTCGTAGTAGTAGGACAAAAATGCCGACACAAGCGGCAACGGTACCACTTCGCGGTCGGAGGTGAGTTGCACCAGCACGCGGTGGTTCAGATGCAATCCCTTTATGGTAAAATCCTTGCGGGCATAGATGCTCGTAAGGCTCACGTTGCCCGATGCCTGCTGTGGCGTGCAATCGGCTCCGTAATAGATTTTGTTGCGCACGAAACTCTGCCAAGCACCGAGTTCCAAACCGTAGTCGGGTACGGTAAACGCCACGTTGAAGCGCGTCTCCGCCTCCTTGCCGAAATTGTTGTCCCAACGGAAGTGGTTTGACGACCAATGCTCCTGCCAATAACCCGGCGAGAGGCTCGTTTCGGCAAAACTGCCCGAGAGAATCAGCGGTTTACCCTTGATGTATGCCTTGAAGGCGATGTTCGCACCGAATTCGTAGTCGCCACCGCGGTAGCCCGAAGGGTAGATTTTGAAATCGGCACCCCAATCGACATATTTTTTGATTTTGCCGTCTATCGAGCCGTAGGCGAACCACGAGGTTTTCTTGGTGCGGTCGGACTTGCCCGACAGATAGTCGCCGACCGAGAACTGCGAGTAGGTATGCACATCTATGCCCACACCGCCGTCGATTGTGCCGACCACTCCGTTTCTGTCCCACGGTTGCGCCTGCACGAAGAGACGATTGGTGATTATGCGCTCGTAGGTCGAATCGCGCGTTTCGAGCGGATTGAGATACCAATTCTTATAATATACATCGGTATGCGGCACATACGAGCCGTCGGGATTGCGCGAGTAGCGTTCGTCGGTATAGGCGGCATACTTGTCGGTGTAGATTTTGCTCCACGAGTTATACTCGAACGTATGACCGATATATACGGCGGAAAGGTCTGCCATCGAGAAATCGCGCTCGGTCATTCGCTGCAACGGAATGCCGATGGACTGCTTGATGAAAAAGGCATTGTTGCGATAGACGTTTTTAGCCTCCGCACCGGCGAGTTTCATCGGGATACCCGACGGCATCTCGAAGGTGGTGTCGCGCACCGCCCATTCGCCTACCACACCGCCGTTCTCCTGCTGCTCGATGTGGTTGCTGAAATAGCCGCCATGTATGGAGTAGCGTCGCCCCGTGTGGGCAAATGTACCGGCAAAATCCTGATTCTTCACGCGGGCGCGGTCGTACTTGCCTCGCGCACCGCGAGCCTTGTAGTTGATGCCGACCGATGTCGATGGCGATATGTTCTGCGAGAGTGTGATTTCGAAATGCTCCTCACGATAGCGTTTCTGTCCCGATTCGAGGTATGTCAGCCAAATGTAGGGGTGCTTCATATTGTAGAACGGCACATTCTCCAACGTATAGTTGTAGGCATCGTAGGCTTGCGAAAATGTAAACTCGCGCGAGCGGTTGCGGTCGAAATAGTTGGTCGCCACCGAAGCCTGACCCAAACCGCCGACAGAGTTGTAGCCCAACCCCTCGACCTGATGGGGATAGTCGATTCGCCACGATGCGAGCGTGGTGTCTATCGGCAGTACATCTACCTTATTGTATTCGCGCGAAATGTGCCACTGGAAATTGCGCAGACCGCGGATTGAGTCGCTGAAAAAGTACGATTCCAACGGCTTGCGCTCGCGCTTTTTCTTGGTCGAGTCCTGCTTCTCGCCATTGGCATTTTCGCCGTTTTCGCCATTCTCGCCCTCGACCCCCGTCTGCCCCGCAGTGTCGTAGGGGTTTTGTCCGTAACCGCCCGTGATGTTCTGCCCGTTGCGCTTGGCACGCATCAGCGCGCTGGCATTGATTTGGGCATCAACGACATCGGCAATCGAGAGCAACGCAATCGACAGTGCAAAAGTGGTTATTCGGCGAACGTTCAGGCGCATTGTATTGTTATTTCGACCGTTTGAAAATCCACATCAAGGTCGAAACGGCAATATATATAACGATAATCAACGGAATTGCGTATATTTTCAGAGCCAAAAGTGCAACCAGCGCGAATGCGATGAACGAATAGCGCACCTCGTTGCCCTTCCAGCCGAAGGAGTGAGCCTTGAATTTGAACGAGAACATTCTGATAGGGCTGACGAGCAACGCCGACACGACGGCTCCGATGAGCAGTATCCATTCGCGCGCCATCACCCAATCGCCCATGACGCATACGGCGGCGAGCGATGTGCAGAATATGCCGTTGGCAGTTGTGGTCAGTCCGCTGAACTCGTCGTGTTGCGAATCGTCGATGTTGAATTTCGCCAATCGCAGAGCCGAAAAAGCCGTGATTACGAACGGTAGGAAACGGCAAATATCAGCGTCGAGCCACGCCCAACCGAACGCACTCGGTGCCAAGTCGTAGAGCGCGTAGAGCGCGGCGGCGGGAGCCGTACCGAACGATACCATGTCGGCAAGCGAGTCGAGTTCCACTCCGATGGCTGACGGCTGATGGAGCATACGCGCCACAAAACCGTCGAAGAAGTCGCACAC
>JBNMLI010000061.1:0-7532 GCA_050874765.1 Alistipes sp. | reverse complement strand
CAGTAATTTGTGATTGCATGATATATTAAAAATATAATTGTGCGTTAATTTGATTCACAAATGTAGAAACTTTTTGCATAAACAACAAAATTTTGCGGGATTTTTCCGCTGTCGGAACAATCCCGCAAAACACTCCGCCCCGCAGTGCTTGGCGATAAAGTTTCAGTGATAGAAATTGTAGAGGGTTGCTTTTAACGGCTGTTTAGAAGTCGTATCCCACTATTTTAGCAGCGTAATCTTTCCACCCGTCGGCTGCTTTATATGCCTCGACCGATGCTCGCGGTACATATATTTTGGCATCATCTGCGATGCCGCCGAATGCGTCGGGGCCCAAAGTCGGCGGCATTGCCCGCTTGCAATATATGCTTGCCAAGCCTTCGCAATCGCGGAATGCGCCCTCGCCAATCGATGCAACGCCTTGCGGTATTATTATGCTTATCAGGCTTTTGCAACCACCGAATGCCTCTTCACCGATTGATTTCGCGCTATCGGGAATCGTTACACTCTCCAAAGCGGTGCAATGCGAAAACACCCCATCGCTGATAGCTGTAACGCTCTCCGGAATTGTTATACTCGTCAGCCCCTCGCAACATGCGAATGCTATTTTGCCAATCGACCTGACGCCGTCGGGGATTGCTATGTTTGTCAATCCTTTGCAAAGGAAAAATGCGCTTTTGCCAATCGATTTGACACTTGCGGGGAGAGTAATGCTTGCCAGCCCGTCGCAGCACGAAAATGCGCACTGACCAATCGACACGACGCCGTCGGGAATGACGACATCAGTCAGTGAACCGCAATATGCAAATGCCCATACATCAATCGATTTCGCGCTGTCGGGAATGACAACGCTTTGCAGATTTGAGCAACCGGCGAAGGCATTGGCTGCAATTTTTGTAAGTCGCTTGTTGTGGCGCAAATCTATCACCCGAACTTCGTGATTGGATTTGCACGAAAACCTTTGCAGAGCGACAAAATACTCCACGCCCTTGAACGAGCCAATTGCCGAATCGTCGCAATCGAGTTCTTTGACTCCGACCGCCTCAGCCTTGGAGATTTTGCCGTCGTGGTCGGCATCGAACCTCTCCGTGCAGAATTTCACAAATTCCGAGTCGTCCATAGCCGAACACACATCTGTCGGGTCGGGCAACTCAGGCAGAGTGGCAAAATAGTCGATAGTGTTGTCGGCTTTGCTGCAACGGGTCATAATCAACGCCGTGGCAATGGCGACGATGGAGAGTATAAGTTTTTTCATATCAATCCGTTTCTATCAACCATATATCAATATGCGTCCGCACCGATGTCGCCACCGTGTGCCACCCGACGCTCGGGAGGTCGCACCCACTAAACGTGGCGCAGAATCTCCTCCAAGCCGTCGAAATGACACTTGTAGTCTTCCAGCGAACGGCGGATTACATCGTAAGCCTCCTCCTTGCCGTAGGTGTCGATAATCTCCACGCGTTTTGGCTTGGTGGTGTCGCTGTCTGGCATATCCTTATAGGTGAGGAAATAGTGTTTCAAGCGATTAACAATGGTCTGCGGCAACTCCGAGATGTCGTTGTAACCGCTGTAAGTCGCATCGTGACGCAGTACGGCGATGATTTTGTCGTCAGCCTCGTTGCCGTCCAACATACGGAAACCGCCAATCGGCTTCACATTCACGATTATGTCGCCGTGTGCAATCGTGCGCTCGGTCAGCACGCAAATATCCAGCGGGTCGCCGTCGCCGAGAATCCCCGTGCGACCGCTCTGCTGCATACAGTATTTTGCCACGCCGTCGCCACAGAAACTCTGCGGAATAAATCCGTAAAGAGCGGGTATGACGGTCGAGTATTTTTGCGGACGGTCGATTTTGATGTAACCGCTCACTTTGTCGAGCTCGTATTTTACGGTATCGGTCGGCACCATCTCGATGAATGCCGTAACAATCTCGGGAGCCTTGTCGCCCACCTCGATACCATGCCATGGGTGCGACTTGTAGCGCAAACCCATCAATCGCGCAATCGGGTCGTTAATCTTGTTTCCCATACTTTCGTTTCCTATCTTTTTCTTTCCTTTTCAATCCGCAAAGATACACAATAAAACACAAAAGGCAACTCCGCCCACCCAAAAGGCAACGAAAACAAACACCTTTACGACACTTACCCTACTGTGTACACAAAAAATTGTCCCCACGGAGTACGCGGGGACACAGGTATCAAAACCTTCGGCATATAGCCTGCCTTGTTGTGGTAAGATGTAGATTCTTACGAGAACAAAATTAGACAAATGTTTTGAAAGTTGCAAATTTTTTCACTAATTTTACAAAACTAAACTTTTATAAATATGGAATCCACAAATCACGATGCCACAATTTTGGGCATCGACCTTGGCACAAACTCAATCGGTTGGGCAATTATGCGCCAACTTCTAAACAGATATTTACTGATAGACTGTGGCGTAGATATTTTCCAAGAGGGAGTTGCGCGAAATGATAGAGGGCAAGAGTGTCCTGCGGTGCAGATTAGAACAAAAAAACGGTCAATACGACGGCTCTATTTTCGGCGCAGACTGCGCAAAATCAAGTTATTAAAGGTTTTGGTTGCCAACGATTTCTGCCCATACTTATCCGACGAACAGCTGTCGGAGTGGAGGCAGCACAAGGTATATCCGCTTACAGATGAGTTTATTGCGTGGCAACGTACCGACGACAATACCGACAAGAATCCATACCACGACCGATACGTCGCCCTCACCGAGAAACTCAACCTCGACGTGAAGGAAAATCGCTACACGCTCGGTCGCGCGTTCTATCACATGGCGCAACGACGCGGTTTTTTGAGCAATCGCAAGATACCTACCAAAAGCAAAGACGGAGATGTAAAAACAGATATCAAAAATCTATCAGCAAGCATCGTCGATGCGGGTTGCACATATTTGGGTGAGTATTTCTACATGCTGTATCAGAAGAAAGGCAAAATCCGTTGCACCCACACATCGCGCAACGAGCATTATCTGAAAGAGTTTGAAGCCATCTGCGACAAGCAGCAACTCTCGCCCGAACTGCGCAAGGCACTGCATAGTGCCATATTTTTCCAGCGACCGCTAAAATCGCAAAAGGAATTGGTCGGCAAGTGTACTTTCGAGAAGCACAAAAGCCGTTGTCCGATATCGCACCCGCGTTTCGAAGAGTTTCGTATGCTATCGTTTATCAACAATATCCGCATACGCCGTCCCGACGACACCGAGCCACGACCGCTATCGGAGGAGGAGCGCGAGCAAATCTACCCGCTGTTCATGCGCAAGAGCAAGCCAAATTTCGATTTCGAGGAGATTGCCAAAAAGATTGCAGGCAAAGGTCGCTATGCTTGCAAAGACGACCGGAGTCAGGCTCCCGTGCATTTTAACTTCTCGGCATCGACCAATGTCTGCGGTTGTCCGACCACGGCGGCACTCGTCAATATATTCGGCGACGACTATCTTACAGAAGTTCGTTCGCGCTACACATTGGGTGCGGGAAAGACGGAGGAGCAGGTTCTCAACGATATATGGCACGTTCTCTTCTCATTCGGCGACGAAGAGTGCCTCTACAAATGGGCGAAAGAGAAATTGCAGGCCACCGACGATGAAGCGAAGGCGTTCGCAGCAATTCATCTGCCACAGAACTATGCGATGTTGAGTCTGAACGCCATCAACAAGATTCTGCCGTACCTGCGCAAAGGCTTTCGCTACGACGAGGCTGTATTCGTAGCCAATCTGCGTGCCGCATTGCCTGCGGAGGTATGGAATGACGAGGCGCGCCGGCACAAGGTGGAGCAAGAAATCATAGACACGGTACGGAATTTTCATCAGAATCCGTACGACAAGACCTCGACCAAAGAGCGCGCCATATCCAACTGTTTGCACGACATGGGCATAGACGACACACGCACCGGAAGGCTGTATCACCCATCGATGATTGATGTTTATCAGGCAGCGCGCCCCGATGCCGACGGCATCGTGCAACTCGGCTCGCCACGCACATCGGCGGTACGCAATCCTATGGCTATGCGGGCGTTGTTCCGACTGCGCATATTGCTCAACAAGCTTCTGCGCGACGGCAAAATCGACCGCAATACCAAAATCCGCATAGAGTTTGCCCGCGCACTGAACGATGCCAATATGCGCAAAGCGATTGAGGATTACCAAAGCGAACGCGAAGATGAGAATCGCAAATATGCAGAGGCGATTCGCGAACAATACCGCAAAGAGACAGGACTGGATATAGAGCCGAGCGACGACGACATTCTGAAATATCGTCTTTGGAAGGAACAGAAACACATATGCCTATACACCGGCAACACCATAAACATTTCCGATTTTATAGGCAGTAATCCCACACACGACATCGAGCACACTATTCCGCGCTCGAAGTGCAACGACAATTCGCAGATGAACAAGACATTGTGCGACAGTCGCTTCAATCGAGAAATAAAGCGCGACAAGATGCCGAGCGAATTGCACAATCACGCGGAGATAATGGCTCGCATAGAGGCGTTGGGTTGGCAGGACAAAATCGACAGCCTCAATAAGCAAATCGACGGGCAGATACGGCGGAGCAAAGATGCTGCGACCAAAGAGAAGAAAGACGAAGCAATACAGCGCAAGCATCTGCTGAAAATGAAACTCGACTATTGGCGCGGCAAGTTGGAACGTTTTACGATGACCGAGGTACCCAAAGGTTTCTCCAATCGGCAAGGTGTCGATATAGGCATAATCGGTAGGTACGCACGATTGTACTTGAAGACGGTATTCGACCGCATATACACGGTCAAGGGTGCAACGACAGCCGAGTTCCGCAAGATGTGGGGCTTGCAGGACGAATACACCAAGAAAGAGCGCGTGAACCACATTCATCACTGCATAGATGCCATCACCATAGCCTGCATAGGTACCAAAGAGTATGATGCATGGAAGGTATATGCAGCAGACGAAGACCGCTATATGTGCCACGAGGGTGCAAAACCCGTATTTGAAAAGCCATGGCCGACATTCACCGAAGATGTTTTGGCTATTGCCGACGAGGTGTTGGTATCGCACCATACACCCGACAATATGCCGAAGCAGACCCGCAAGAAGTTGCGCGTCCGCGGCAAGGTAAAGTTGGGTGCCGACGGCAAGCCAATCTACGTCAAAGGCGATACGGCACGCGGCTCGTTGCACAACGACACCATTTATGGTGCAATAATGCGCGACGGCAAGATTAAATATGTCGTACGCAAATTCCTCAGCGAACTAAAAACAGTCAAGGATACTGATAAAATCGTGGACGATGCGGTACGCCAAAAGGTAAAAGATGCGATAGATGCGGTCGGATTCAAGAAGGCGATGAGCAACGACTATACTATATATATGAATGAGGAGAAGGGTGTGCCAATTCGCAAGGTGCGCATATATGCACACGTCGCTTCGCCAGACCATCCCAAAAAGCAACATCGAGACCTATCAGCCAAAGAATATAAACGAGAGAGATATATTACAACCGATAGCAACTATTGCATGGCAATATACGAGGGTGTAAATGTCAAAGGTAAGGTGGCACGTTCATTCGAGATTATCAGCAACTTAAAGGCGGCAGAGTATTTCAAGGCAAGTGCCGACAAGGAGGCTCGTCCCGACCTCGTACCTATTGCCGACGGCAACGGCAATCCGCTCAAATGTATCCTCAAAACGGGTACGATGGTTTTGTTCTACGAAAACTCGCCCGAGGAGTTGTATGAATGTTCCAAAAAGGAGTTGGTGAGAAGGTTGTATAAAGTTGTTGCAATGGAAAAAGATGGTCGTATTCAATTCGTATATCACCAAGAAGCCAGACCCTACACAGAATTGACGGCAGAACTTGGAAAGGGGGCTTCATCATATGATAGTAAGTCCTTTTCTCCAAAACTGCGATTAAGCACTACCAATATGAACATGTTGGTCGAGGGCTACGATTTTGAATTGACCGTAACGGGCGAAATTATTTTCAAACACCGCTAAACGCCATGCTGAAACGAGCCATATATATATCAACACCGTTGTGTCTGAACTTGCGCAACAATCAGATGATTATCTCGACGAGGTCGGCACCCGACATGGAGCGCAGTGTGCCGATTGAGGATATAGGTTTTCTCGTATTGGAGGAGCAACAATCGTCAATATCGTTGCCGTTGCTCAACGCCTTGTCCGACAACAACGTTGCCGTGATTATCTGCGGCAGTACCCGTATGCCGAATGCGATGCTGATGAACCTCGATTCCAACACGACGCAAGGTGAGAGTTACCGCGCGCAGATTGAGGCGAGCGAGCCTCTGAAAAAGGGTTTGTGGCGACAAGTGGTCGAGGCGAAAATCCGCAATCAGGCAGCACTGTTGCGTAAACTCGGCAAGGACGGCGACAGGCTGAAACCCTATTATCAGAATGTCAAAAGCGGCGACGCGGACAATCGCGAGGGCATTGCAGCAAGGCTCTATTGGGCGGAGTTGTTCGGCGAAGGGTTTGTACGCTCGCGCGACGGCAAGACGCCAAACGATATGCTCAACTACGGCTATACCATTTTGCGGGCAGCCGTTGCACGTTCGCTGATTGGGTCGGGATTGTTCCCCGCTTTCGGCATATTTCACCGCAATCGCTACAACGCCTTTCCGCTGGCAGACGATATAATGGAACCATACCGGCCTTATGTGGACGAATGTGTCTATCGCCTTGTCGGGCAGGGCGAAACCACGCTCACAAAAGAGGTCAAAGGCAAATTGTTGCAAGTTCTTTTTGCCGACACCGCCATAGGCTCTGTTACCCGACCGCTCGACATTGCGCTGACCATGACATCGGCATCGCTTGCCAAATGTTTTGCCAGCACGCAAAAGAAGATTTCGTATCCGCTATTGGAATAAAACCGCCACGACCAAATGTCTGACATTCGCTTAAATGCCTATCGAATTATGTGGTTGTTCGTATTCTTCGATTTGCCGACCAACACCAAGACCGAGCGACGCAATGCGGCACAATTTCGCAAATCGTTGGAAAAGGACGGCTTCACGATGATGCAATACTCGGTATATGTGCGCCACTGCCCATCGAAAGAGAATCTGGCGGTGCATATCAATCGCGTACGCAAGTCGATGCCGCCATCGGGATACACCAGCATTTTGAGCGTTACGGACAAACAATATGGCGAAATAATGAATTTTTGGGGCAAAATCGAACGAGCAAAGCCAGAAACGCCTCAACAATTAGAATTTTTTTAGTACATTTGTTCGTTGAAATACAAAAATCGCATCAAGCCGACTTCATTGGAGTGCGCAATACCGATTTTCGGAATCGGCAATCGCCGTGTAACTACCCGAAAATCAACACAAACAACGCCCAACGTTGTGGTTTGATGTAGAATCTGAATAAAGTACAACTTATGCGTTCGGTACGTTTCGTTCCGATGAGTTGTGGTTTGATGTAGAATCTGAATAAAGTACAACCGAGTAGTACGTTGCTTCGGTAAGGTTTAGTTGTGGTTTGATGTAGAATCTGAATAAAGTACAACT
>JBNMLI010000060.1:0-7572 GCA_050874765.1 Alistipes sp. | reverse complement strand
ATCTTCAAGTTGTTGAGCCAACTCTTGGCACCCTGCATCCAAGGCTCCTCCGACAGACGCCAACCAATCGAACCCGAAGGGAAGAATCCCCACTGCTTGTTGGTCGGGAAGAGGGACGAACCGTCGTAGCGGCATGCAAACTCGAAGATGTAGCGGTTGAGCAACGTGTAGTTGATACGGCCGAAGATGCCGACCATCTTCTTGTCGTAACCGTCGTCCTGAATCGTGTACTCGTCGCTGCTCATCCACTCGAAGTTAGGCATATTGTCGTAGAGCAATCCCAGACGCTTGATGTAGAGGCGGCGGTAGTTGGTCTTTTCGATGTTCCAACCTGCAACGATGTTCAGGTTGTGGTTGTCGCCGAGTTTCGGAGTGTAGGTGCCGACGATGTTCGATGCGACGTAGTCGGTGTTGTAGCGATAGTCCTCCTTGTAAGAGGTCGAGTTGTAGGACTCTACACCCGTTGCCGAGGTGTTGCCGCTGGCAATCGGGCTGACGCGGTTGCGCTGCGAACGAATGCCTTTGTAGGAGAAGTCGGCAGTGAATTTCAGTACGTCCTTGATAGGCTCGATGGTGAGCGTGGTGGTGTTCACAACGTTCAGCTTGTTGTCCTCCTGATATGCGAGGTCGCGCTTGAAGAGGTCGTAGCACAGAGCTGCGCCGTAGAAGGTGCTGGTGCCGTCCTCGTTGTAAGGGGTGTAAACCGGCTGACCGCGCATCTCGATTTGGCGACCGATGGTGTATTCGCCACCGACAACCATTGGCTGGTGGTACTTGTTCTTGAACAGAGTGGTGTTGTTCGAGAGGCGCAACCACTTGGTGATGGCAACATCGCCCTTGGCGCGGAGATTGTACGAGTCGAATTTCTCGTTGCCTACCTTATATATACCGTCCTGATTGAAGTATTTGCCCGAGATGACGAACGAAGCGCGGTCGCTTGCGCCGCTGATGCTCAAATTGTGGGTATGACCGATGCTGGTGTTCTTGTAGAAGAGTTTGTACCAGTTGGTGCTGCCGTAGTAAGCGTAGTTGTCTTTGCCCGGGAACTTGCCGTAAGGATTCTTGTAGTTCTCGTACTCCTTGTCGTTGGCACGACGGCGGAACTCTTCGTGATAGTCGGTCGAGTAGGTGTTGGCGCGGTTGTTGATGTTCGACGGAGCCTTACCCGACGAGGTCGGGGTGCGGGTGTCGTTGGTGAAGAAATCGACAAAGTTGTCCAACCATGTCAGACCGTCGGTAACGATTTCGTTCTCTGCCTTCACGGTGCGGCTGTTGATGGAAACCGAACCGTTGTAGGATACCGAAATTTTGTCCTTGCGGGCGTTCTTGGTCGTTACGAGGATTACACCGAATGCACCACGCGCACCGTAAACGGCTGCCGAAGCGGCATCTTTCAGCACGGATACGCTCTGAATGTCGTCAGGATTGACCGTCGTCAGGTCGCCCTCGACACCGTCGATGAGGACGAGTGCGCTACCGCCCTGTCCGATTGAACGGTGTGCGCCCTTTGCCGAACTTGCTTTGGAACGGGTATCGTAGGAGGTCTGACCGCCACGGATATAGATTTGACCCTGGTGGGTTGGCTTACCATCGACCTGAATAATGTTCAGGCCAGGTATCATACCCTGCAACGAACGGGTTACGTTCGAGTTGGAGCGGCTCTCGATAGCGTCGCCGTCGAGTGTTTCGACAGCACCTACCAACTGGGTCTTTTTCAGAGTACCGTAACCTACGACCACGACATCGTTGATGGCGTGAGCCTCCTCTTTCATCGCAACGTCGATGGTGGTACGGTTGTCGATTGTCTGTTTAACGTCGGTGTAGCCAATGTACGAGAAGACGATTGTGCCATCGGCAGGAGCGGTGATGGAGTACGAACCATTGGCTTCGGTGATTGTACCGACAGATGTGCCGTCGATATAGACGGATACACCCATGAGCGGTTGTCCTGCGGAGTCCTTGACGACACCTTTTACGACAACATTCTTGCCGGTTTGGGCAGAGGCGTCAAATTCCCCCCCCCTCGGATTTTGGGAAATGCTCTCTGTTGCCATTGCGGGCGAAGCGATTGTCGCCAACACGAGGGTAGCAATAGCGCACAGCTTGCATTTGTTGTTAAATAGTAAATTTGGTTTCATAGAAAATGTTTTGGTTTACGTTTAGGTTTCTTTTTGGTTTCAGTCCGACGTACGGACATAAGTTGATTTTTTAGGTGTGTCCGGTTCTTTAATAAACAGATTTTAGGTTAGTAAAAATTTTTATTATCAATTATCACTTGCGTGTACACAAATATAAACAAAAAGTATTTTATAAAATCATTTTTACGAAAAAATATATTACAAGTTATTAAAAAATGAGGCGGAACTGTCGTTTGTTTGACAGTCCCGCCACAAGGTAAGCGGTTATTGCCTGCTATTTTGAGTGCAAGGCGACGAAATTAAGAATTGCATCGGCGCACTTGGCAGGCTCCTCCAAGAAGCCCATGTGTCCCGATTCGGTGAGTCGCACAACCTCCGCTTGCGGGTGGTCGGCAATCATTTGGTCGGCAGTTTCGTTGGAGATGTAGCCGTCGCGGCAGCCGAGAATGAAGAGTTGCGGCTTGCCGCAGGTGCGCAACATCGCGTTTTGGTCCTTGCGGGCAATCATACCGCCGAGCAGGGCGATGATGCCCGCGTCCTCGGTGATGTGGACGGTTTCGGTGAGGTCGTCGATGTAGGGTTGCATACGCGCGCGGTTCTCGGGCGCGAAGCCTGCGGCAGGAGCCGAGTGGGCGAGCAACTCCTTCTTGCCCGAGCGGATAAGTGCGATTTCGCGCTCGCGGTTTTTGCGCTTCTCGTCGCTGTCGGCGTTGGGTGTCGAACTCAAAAGCACGATGCCGTCGGTCATCTGCGGGTGGCGTTCGCAGAAGGCGAGGGCGATGTAGCCGCCCATGGAGTGTCCGACGACGAAGGCGTGGGCGATGCCGAGTGCCGTAAGTCCTGCGGCGAGGGTGTCGGCAAGATAGTCCATCGAGTGGACTTCGCCCTTGACCTCCGAGATGCCGTGGCCCGGTATGTCGAGCGTTATGACGCGTACCGTCTTATATAAAAGTGGCACGAAATCCTCCCACACGAGCATACTTTCGAGGTAGCCGTGCAGCAGTACAACGGTTTGTTCGCCCCGCTCGGAGTCGCAGATGTGCAGTGCCGTATCGCCTGCCATTATGAATTTTTCGACCATAATTTGAGTGTTTGTTCGTTTTTGGCGTGTAAAATTATGGAATATTATCCGATTATTTGTAATTTTGAACGATTATATGCCGTTTTGTATGGAGATTGATTTCATAAAGTGCCACGGCTCGGGCAACGAGTTCGTTATGGTCGATGGCGTCGGTCATGATTTGTCGGGTGTTGCGCTGCCTGCGTTTGCGCGTTGCGTTTGCGACCGCGAGCGGGGCATAGGTGCCGACGGCTTGCTCGTGCTGGTGCGCTTCGATGTGGGGGAGTACGGTATGCGTATGTTCAATCCAGACGGCACCGAGGCGGAGATGTGCGGCAACGGAATCCGTTGTGTGGCACGCTTGGCACGACAATATAAAACGCACGATAATTTTTCGCTCATCTCGGGCGGTCGCGAGTATGCCATTTCGCGGTGGAAGCAGTTGAGAGAGGGTGTGGCGACATTCGGCGTGCGCATTCCCGTGCGGTTGTGGAGCGACGATTTTGCGATGTTCGAGCGCGACGAGGAGTTCATAGCGCGTCCGATTGAGGCTTTGGACCCAAATTTGCTCTTCACGGCGATAAATGTCGGCAATCCGCATATCGTGGCGAAGGTCGAGCGCGTCGATTACGACCTGCTCGGTCGGCTGGGCGAGCGCGTGAAGCAGTTGCGCGATGTATTCCCGCACGGCGTGAACGTCAGTTTGGCGGAGGTGCGCAGCCGCAACGAGATTTTCGTGGCGACCTACGAGCGCGGTGCGGGCATAACGGCTTCGTGCGGAACGGCGATGACTTCGAGTGCGACGGCTATGGCTCTGCTCGGGAAGTGTGATTTCGACCGCCCGATAGATGTGCTGAATCGCGGCGGTATGGTGCGTTGCATCTGCTCGCGCGAGGGCGGTTTGGCGACGACGTTGGTGGGCAATGCCACATACGAATTTTTCGGGCGCATCGCGTGGGGCGAGGGCGATTTCCGCTTTACGACCGACCGTGTATGCAGTACCGAGCAACGGGCGTATGCCGATTTTTTGAAAGAACTGAAACAGAGAGTATAGATTGTTTATGCGCAGGCGGATACTTTGGACGATTGCGGTTGTGGCGATGGGCCTGTTGGGCTCGTCGTGCAACGTTACGCGCAAATTGCCGAAGGACTCTTATCTGTTGCAGAAGGTGAAGGTCGAGGACGACAAGTCGGTGCCGCGCAAGGAGCGCATCGATGCCTCGGAGGTGAATAAGTATATACGCCAAAAGCCGAACAAACATTTTCTTGGTACGAATTTCTACGTTTGGGTCTATAATCTCGCCAACCCGCAGAAGGATAATTGGTGGAACCGCTTTAAGCGCAAAATCGGCGAGGAGCCTGTCCTGTTCGATGAGGCAGCGACCGAGAAGTCTGCCGAGAATCTGAAAATATATCTCAATTCGCGCGGATACTTTGCTTCCGAGGTGCGGTTTGCGGTCGATACTCTGTCGCGCCGTCGCCGAGCCCGTGTAACCTATTCGCTCACGCAGAACAAGGCTTACCGCATAGCCGACATCTCGTACCTCTATCGCGACCGATTCCTCGAACCCATTCTTGCACCCGATACTGTCAATTCGCTGTTGCACAGGGGCGACATATTCGACATCACGGTGCTCGACAAGGAGCGCGAACGCATAACCAAGTATCTGCGGGACAGGGGCTACTACGGCTTTTCGGTGAACAATATAGAGTATCTGGCAGACACGTTGCGTCAAGCCGACAGGGTCGGGCTGAAAGTGGTCATCAAGCAGAATCTGGTCGGTTACAACAACCGTGGCAATGCCATTTACGACAATAACGTCGTTTACCGTCTGCGCCGTATCAACATCATTCCCGACTACGATGCCGCCGATGCGAAGTCGCACAACGGCTACTACGAGCATTTCGATACGCTCGACTATCGCGGACTGACGGTGATGTACGAGGGTCGCCACCCCAACCTGCGTGCGCGGGTGTTGCGCCCTGCCATTCCTATGTATCCGAATGTCATATACGACTATTCGCAGGTATCGCGTGCATATACGAATCTTATGCAGATGGGCTATTTCAAGAGCGCGCGCATAACATTCGACGAACTGCCCGATTCGTCGGTTGCCCGCCACTACATAACGTATGTCGGCGCGAAGGCGCAGTCCGACTCCACGCAGGTGAACTATACCCGCGAAGGCTATGTCGATTGCAATATCCTCTGCACGCCCGCGCTCAAACAGAGCGTGAAGGTCGAGTTGGAAGGTTCGACCACGTCGAGTTTCTATGGCGTGAAGGCGTCGGTGGGCTATCAGAACCGCAACATATTCCGCGGTGCCGAGATGTTGGAGTTGGTCGGTACGGTCGGCTACGAGTATATGAAAGCCCCGAAATCGTCGCGTCGCAACGCTATGGAGTTCGGACTGTCGGCAAGTCTGTCGTTCCCGCGCTTTTTGATTTTCCGCACCTCGGCATTGAGCCGTATCACGGCACCGCGCACGCAGTTCGAGATTTCGTACAACTACCAAAACCGCCCCTACTATCGGCGCGATTTGTCGAGCCTCGTGTGGTCGTACTCGTGGCGCAATCTGCGACACTCGTCGTTTGTCATCAGACCGATAAGCATCAACTGGGTGAATGTCGGCTACATAAACGAAGACTACTTCAACTCGTTGCAGAACGAGTATCTCAAACACAGTTACCAGTCGCAGATGATATTTGCCATATCGGGTTCGTACATCTACAACAATCCGCGACTGAATACGACGCGCAATCAGACGACCGTGCGCCTGAATATGGAGTTTGCGGGTAACCTGCTCGACGGTTTGGAACATCTCTTCTCGCGACCTGCCGCGGGCGAGGATTACTATCGTATTCTCGGTGTGCGCTATTCGCAGTATTTCCGTGCCGATGTGAGTGTGAGCCACAAAATCACATTGGGCGAAAAGACCGCCATTGCAGGTCGGCTCTATGCAGGTTTCGGTGCCGCCTACGGCAATTCGCAGGCGATGCCTCTGGATAAGCTGTTCTACTCGGGCGGCAGCAACAGTATGCGCGGCTGGGCTCCGCGAACACTCGGTCCGGGCTCGTCGCCGCTACCGACAAACGTCGTCTATCCGACGCAGTTGGGCGATATGAAGTTGGAGGCGAATCTCGAATTGCGATTCCCGATTTGGGGCATAATTCATGGTGCAACGTTCCTCGATGCGGGTAACGTGTGGTTTATGGGGCGCGATGGCGTGGAGTACAGCGACGAGTCGGTGTTCCATTTCAAGAACTTCTACAAGCAGTTGGGTTTCAACACGGGTATCGGTCTGCGCATAGATATAAAGTTCGCAATTCTGCGCTTGGATTGGGGTATTCAACTCCATAATCCGAATAACCCCGAAGGCTCGCGGTGGATTCACAACTTCAAGTGGCGTAACACATCGCTTAACTTCGGGGTAGGCTATCCGTTCTAATTCAGACGGCAGATTCTATTGTTGCGGCTGCGGTTGCGGCGGCATCGGCGGTTGCTGTTCTCCTCCGTGCTCGCCTTGTTGCGGTTGCGGTTTGTGGCGCGGACGCTCGACCAAAAAGATGATGGACATCTGCTCGGGCGTGAGGTAGTCCTTGAACACGCGCAAATACTCTTTCTTGCAACGTATCACCTCCGCATCGGCATTGAGTTGCTCCATTGCCATACGATATGCCGTCTTGTGGTCGATTTTCTGACCTTTGTACGAATCCATAAATGTTTTCAGGTCCTTGCGTATGCCGCGGATTTCGCGCTGATAGGATTGATAGACGGGTGCGAACTTCTCAAACTGCTCCTCGTCCATTTGCAGAGCCTCGCGCAGATGCTCGTAACGTTTGGCGATGCTGCGGTCGCTCGGAGCCGCTTGCGGCATCATACCCGGAGGTGGCGGCATCATTCCGCGCGGCGGTTGTGCCTGTGCGCCGCATACGGCAGCGACGGCAAACAACATAAAGATGAATTTTTTCATAGTATCGGTAGTTTTTAACCAGTTGTATCTATGCAAAGATAACGAAATTAGTCCGCTCGGCATCGCCCGCCCGTAAAAAAAAACTACGCGCCGACCACCGATTGCAGGAACGCCATTACGTCGGCGTTGTCGGCATAGTCGGTCAGTTCGGGATACTGCGTGCGCCCGAGCGGCACGGTGCGCGGGTGTAATCCGCCGATTGACGATGCGACGCATTGCAGGCGCGCATCGTTCCCGTGCAACCACTCGCGAACGCTCGCGATGTCGTCGTACTCGGCTATGTTGATGCGGCTCAACTGCTTCGGAAACTCTGCCGCGTCGGAACGGACGAAGAGTGCCGTGCCGTTATCCTCGAATGGCGAGCCGCTCATAGTGAGCATGGCGCGAGTCTGTCGGTAGT
>JBNMLI010000059.1:0-7629 GCA_050874765.1 Alistipes sp. | reverse complement strand
CATCGAGGACGATGTCGAAATCGGCGCCAATACCTGCATCGACCGCGCCAAGACCGATTCGACCATTATCCGCCACGGCGTGAAACTCGACAACCTGATTCAAATCGGTCATAACGTGCAGATTGGCGAGAATACGGTGTCGTCGGCACAAATGGGCATCGCCGGCACCTCGCGCGTGGGTCGCAACTGCTTCCTCGCGGGTCAGGTCGGTATCGCCGACCACATCACAGTGGGCGATTTCGTGAAAATCGGCTCGCAGAGCGGTATCGACCGCGATGTTCCGTCGGGCGAGGTGCGCTTCGGCTCGCCTGCACTGACTGGCAAGGCATACTATCGTTCGTTTGCCGTGTTCAAGGTACTGCCCGAGTTGAGCCGTCGTGTCGCAGAGTTGGAGAAACGACTCGGCGACAGCGATAAAGAGTAACACACATTTTAATTTTTTAGCTTATGAAGAGAGTATTTTTATTTGCAACGTTGCTGCTGGCGGTAGTGGGTTGCACGAGTAAGAACCACTATAAGGTAGAGGGCAACATCGCAGATTTCGATGGCAAAGTCTATCTGCTCGATGGCGATAATGTGGCGGTCGATTCGACCGATGTGAAGAATGGCGCGTTCTGCTTCGAGGGCGAGGTCGAAATTCCCGAATTCCGTCTGCTGGCAACCTCGGAGGGTACGGACGATGTCTTTGCGACATTTATCCTCGAACCGGGCGAAATCGTCATCGCCGATGCCGAGGAGGATAGCGTGTACAGAAGTGCTTCGGGTACGCCGTCCAACGATGCCAACGTAGCATTGCAAAAGGCTTCGCATGCGTTGATTGAAGAGTACCGCGATGCCGACGATGCACGTCGCGAGGCGATTGTCGAGCAGCACGATTCGCTTATGCAGCAGACCTACGATGCCAACCGCGACAACCTGTTCGGATTGTATCTGCTCGCAACGCGACTCTCCTACGATATGAGCGGCGACGAATTGTTGGCGGAGTTGGACAAATTCTCGCCCGAGATTCGCCAATCGAGCATTGCCGTCAAGTTGCGCGAGCAGGCGGAGCAACGCGCCCGCACCGACATCGGCAAATCTTATATCGACATCGAACAACCTAATGCCGACGGCAAAGCGGTTTCGCTGAAATCGGTGGTCGAAAATCCTGCCAACAAATATGTTCTGCTCGATTTCTGGGCATCGTGGTGCGGTCCGTGCATGGGCGAGGTGCCGGAGTTGGTTGCAGCCTACACCAAATACCACGCCAAGGGCTTGGAGATTTACGGCGTGTCGTTCGACCGCTCGGCAGACGACTGGAAGGCGGCAATCGCCAACAACGCCATGGCGTGGATTCAGGTGAGCCAACTCTCGTCGTTCAACAATAAGGCGGCGGAGGATTACTCGGTGCAGGCAATCCCGTCGAACTTCCTCATCGAGTGCGCAAGCGGCAAGATTGTCGCCAAGAACCTGCGCGGCGAAGCGGTGGCGAAGAAGTTCGCCGAACTCTTCGAGTAGCATTGCACGCGACGAGGGGACGCGAGATAGGGTAGCGTGATTATGGCAATCTATCGTATTTTGGGTATCGACCCGGGTACCAACTATATGGGCTACGGGGTGTTGGAGGTCGAGGGCCGCACGTTGAGGGCGGTGGTTCTCGGTGCGCTCGACCTGCACAAAATCGCCGACCCCTACGCCAAACTGCGCTATATCTTCGACCGCGTCTGCGAACTGGTCGCCGACTACGAGCCGAGCGAGGTGGCGTTGGAGTCGCCATTCTTCGGCGAGAATGTGCAGAGTATGCTCAAATTGGGTCGCGCGCAGGGCGTAGCCATGGCGGCGGCGTTGAGTCGCAATCGGAGCGTATATGAGTATGCACCGACGCGCATCAAGCAGGCTATCACGGGAACGGGTGCCGCCTCGAAGGAGCAGGTGGCGGGCATCGTGATGCGCACGCTGAAAATCGACGAGCCGCCCAAGAAACTCGATGCGACGGACGGTATGGCGGTCGCGCTGTGCCACTATTTCACCTCGACAAGCCCTATCGAGAAGGCTCTCGGCACGGCAATGGTTAAGGGTCTGGGAGGCGACAAACGCGCACGCAAACGTGGTACGCAGTCGTGGGAATCGTTCCTGCGCGAACACCCCGACCGCGAAATCAAGCAGTCCGCACCCGCTTCGGCAGGCGAAAATAGGGTAGAACGCAAAAAAAAGTAATTTTTTCGCCGAATTATTTGGCGGTATCGAAAGTTTGCCCTATATTTGCACTCGCAATTCGGCTCCGTAGCTCAACTGAATAGAGTACTTGACTACGGATCAAGCGGTTACAGGTTTGAATCCTGTCGGAGTCACTGAAATCGGAAAGTTGGTAACGACTTTCCGATTTTTGTTTTTATTCTATTCCTATGTGCTTGGTAATAAGTACTATAAGAGTGGTTAGTGGTTAGTGGTTAGTGCAGAGTAGATAGTAATAGGAGTACTAGGAGGCAGGAAGTTTTTTTGCTATTTCCTAGTTCTCGTAGAACTCCTATATCTCCTATATCTCTTAAAACTATTCACTAACCACTATTCACTAATCACTAACCTCGCTATGACATTTTGTTTGATTTTCAGCGGCTCACAGCCTCCTAAAAAGCATAAAAACACTGTCCGCACTCTGAACAAGTGCGGACGGTGAGCCGTCGGGAGTGCCTGACACGGCGGGGAGTGTCTGGCTATTTCTTTGCCTCCAAGATGGGGAGGTTAGCCTCGGTTGGGATATAGATGACCTTGTTAGGCACGTTGCTCTGCTGGCGAACCCACAGATACTGAATGTAGGTCGGCGTGAGCGAGCCGTTCTCGATGCGGATTGCTTCGGCAGCACCCTTGGCGCGCTCGATTTCGGCCTGTGCGTTGAGCTTCTCGGCTTCGAGGTTTGCCTTTGCCTCCTCGATTTTGATTTGGCGGTTCTGCTCCGCCTTGGCAAGTTCCGCCTTACCGCTCATCTCCTGCTGCCATACGTTGTAGAGCGGCAAGCCGAACATAAGTCCGAGAATAACGGCGAGTGCAATCACTGCCAGAGCCACGATGCCCCATACGGTGGCGGCTGCGGTGTTTTTTACGGGTGTCATAATGCGATAAATGATTTGGTTTGTGGGTACAAATATACAAAAAAGGCGTTTCCTTTTACAGAAAACGCCTCATTATTTGAGAGTCGGTACTACTCCTCGTCGGCACGGTGCATCTGCTCGACATAGATGGCGTGAGCCATCTTCTCGCGCTTTGCAATCGATGGTTTGGTGAAGTACTGACGCGCACGCAACTCCTTCAAAACACCTGTGCGCTCGTATTTACGCTTGAACTTTTTGAGAGCGCGCTCGATATTTTCGCCCTCTTTTACCGGCATGATAATCATAATTGTTTTCTTTTTTAATGTTTTTAGTTTTCGTTTTGTTTGCTTTTGTATAGGTTTCGGCTCGGGGAGCCGATGAAATGGCAACGAAAGGAAAGCAAACGAAACTCGCTGCGTCGCCACCGCGGAAGAAGAATCAATCGAAATTTGCAGGCTTGTCGCCAAAGCAGAGATAGGGCGCAAGAGCAGTCGCCTGCTCACGCTTGAAGATATTTTGCTCAATCATCTGCCCGACGGAATTCCAGCCTCCTTTCGATTTTCTAATCTCTGTAATTTTCTTTACTGCCTCGCGAGTCATATACGGGTGTCGTTCCAACTCGGAAGCGGGTGCAAAGTTAATATCTATTTTTGAAATAACGCACGAATCGCAATAAATTTGTTTGCTTATGCGCTCAAAATTTTCGCGTGTAACGCATTTTAGTTCCGCTATTTGGGCGACAGAGTAGAATCCGCCGAGCAGTCGGCGGTACTCCATGATAGCGACCACCGTCCGCGCGCCTATGCCTGCGACGGTGCGCAGGGTGGCGGAGTCTGCCGAGTTGATTTCGACCAAGCCCTCGTGGGGGTCGGGAGCGGGGAAGACGACATAGCGCACGAGCGAGTCTGCCATCTGTTCGCTGATGGTGTAGCAGTCGCGCAGTTCGTCGGCATCGTGTATGGTGCCGTAGATGTCGCGGTATTTCAGGAATGCCTTGGCGCGTTTGGCGGTGAAACCGATGCGGCGCAGGTAGGCATAGCCGACCGTGTCGAGCGAGAATGGCTCGAAGGGGTGCAGTGCAGCGCGGTCGGTGCGCACGGCGTGGCGAGAGGCGGTGTCGCGGTGCGTGGGCAGGGGCTTGATTACGAATTGCCTGCCTATTTTTATATAGGGGCGCAGTCGGGCGTACATCGAGTCGGTGATGCCGTAGCAGAGTGCGAAATCCTCGGGTATGGCGAACGTCTTGCCCGCGGCGCGGTACTTGACGATGCCGACAGCCGTCGCTCGTGCAAAGCCCATCGAGCGCAACTGCTCGTAGGTTACCGTGTTGGGGTCGAAGGCAAAGAGCGAATCGCGCGGTGTGGCGGTCGAAGGCGGTGCGGAGTGGTGAGCGAGATAGTTCTGCACGCGCGGACGCGCAAAGGCGACCACCAGCGACACAATCACCACTGTGATTATGACCACTGCCAGTCCCCTTATGTTGGCTCGCGAAAGCGTAGCTGTGTCGATTTAGAGTTTGTGCTCGGCGGCTGCCTGACGAACGCGCTCGTCCATTATGCGCTTCTCCTTGCCCCATGCGACCATACAGATGCCTGCGGCGAGCAACGAGGTGAAGAGGAACATTTGGAACGTGAAGTCCCAGCCGAGCGAACTGCTTGCGACGTAGCCCATGGCGATTTTCGAGAGTACGGCATCGCCGAACAGATAGCCGAACAGACCCATGAAGCCCGCAGCCGTGCCTGCCGCATTTTTAGGTACGAGCGAGAGTGCCTGTATGCCAATCATTGCGATAGGACCATAGACCGCGCCGCCGATGAGCGAGAGTGCGGTATAGACAACATATTCGGTAGGCAGAGCGATGAGGTCGGCGATGGCTTTGGCGTCCCAGTACATGATGATGCCGACGGCGACGATGAGCATAAAGATGACGTTCACCGGTGCGCATCTGCCCTGAAAGAATCGCGACGAAATCCAGCCACAGAGAATCGTTCCGGGAATGCCCGCGTACTCGAACAGAGCGAAGGCGAGCGAACTCTCCTCCTTGCTCAACTGATAGACCTGTTGGAGATAGGTCGGCGACCAGTCGCTGATGCCGTAGCGCACGAAATAGACGAAGACGTTGGCGGCAGCGATGAGCCACAGCATCTTATTCTTGAAGACATAATCGACGAACAGACGGCGGAACGGAATCTTCTCCTCCTCGCCCTTCGATGCCTTTGCGCCCGTGTAGTCGTGGCGGTAGTCCTCGATGGCGGGCAGTCCGCACGATTCGGGCGTGTCGCGCAGAGTGAACCAGCAGAAGAGAGCGAAGGCGAGAGCCACGAGTGCAGGAAAGATAAATGCCGCACGCCACGTTTCGCTGATGCCCATCGTTGCGAAGATGAAGACACCTGCCGATACGAGCAGTGCGAGTGTGCCGTTGCCGACGTTGTGTGCCGTGTTCCAGATAGACATCTTAAAGCTACGCTCGTTCTGCGAGAACCAGTGTGCCAAGATGCGTCCGCACGGAGGCCAGCCCATACCCGAGAGCCAACCTGCGAGCAACATAAAGATAAAGAGTACGCTGACGGTGGTCGAGAAATCGCCCACGCGGAACGGGAGCAGTCCGACGGCGAGCATCACGAGCGACGCCAGCACCAGACCGATGGTCATAAACTTGCGTGCGTCCGAGCGGTCGGAGATGCTGCCCATGATGAATTTGCTCACGGCGTAGGCAATCGGGATACCCGCCATTGCAACACCTGCGCCCGCCTTGTCGATGAGTCCCTCGGCAATCATATCGGGGACGGCGAACGAGAGGTTTTTGCGCACCAAGTAGTAGGCGGCGTAGCCGAAGAAGATGCCCAAAAATACTTTCAGGCGCATAGCCTTGTAGGTAGGGTCGATGCGCTCTTGTGGCAGGAGAGGTTTATGTGCGGGTGGCGCGAGGAAGTCGAAAAATGCCATTATGCGTTGTAGTGTTTAGGTTCGGAAAAAGTTATAGTTTGATGTCGTAAATCTGTATGACGCCCAGCAGGTGGCGGTGCTCATCGACCACCAAAAGCGAATTGACTTTGTGGCGCGTCATCATCTTCTCTGCCTCGATGAGTTTCGCCTCGGGGCGTATGGTCTTCGGCGACGTGGTGGCGATGTCCATAGGCTTGATGTTGAAGAACTCTGCCTGACGGCTCTCCATAGCGCGGCGAATGTCGCCATCGGTGATGATGCCCAGAATCTCCTCGCCGCGGCAGATGACAATCAGTCCCAAGCCGCCTTGCGAGATGGCGTGAATCATATCGGTAGCCTTGCAATCCTCCGAAACGACGGGCAGGTCGTTCTTGCGCATAACGTTGCCGACGGTCATCAGCAGTCGGCGACCGAGGCTGCCACCCGGGTGCAGGCGCGCAAAGTCGTTGGCGGTGAAGTGGCGCATCTTCATCAGTGCGCACGCCAGCGCGTCGCCCATTGCCAGTTGTGCCGTGGTCGAGGTGGTCGGTGCGAGGTGCAGAATGCACGCCTCGTGGTCAACCGACACATCGAGGTGAATGTCGGAGTTCTTTGCCAGTGCCGATTCTCCGTTACCCGTCATCGAAATCAGTTTGTTGCCGTTGTCGTGAATGAAGGGGACGATTTTCAGCACCTCGTCGGTTTCGCCCGAGTAGGAGAGGGCAATGATGATGTCCTCCTTGGAAATCATACCCAAGTCGCCGTGGAACGCCTCGCCGGGGTGGAGGTAGAAACTCGGAGTGCCCGTGCTGGCAAGCGTGGCGGCGATTTTGCGGGCGATGAGCCCCGATTTGCCCATACCCGTCATGATGACCTTGCCTTTGCCGGCGAGTATGGTTTCGACGGCGGCAACGAAGTCGGTACCGAGTTCCGACTTGATTTTCGTCAGTGCGTCGGTTTCGGTCTGTATCGCTTCGCGGGCGACATCGAGTATCTCTTTTGCTTTGTTGGAAGTCATTACAGCAATGATTTAATTACGTTTTCCAAATCGTCGAGGCGGAGCATATTAGGTCCGTCGCTCAACGCATTGTCGGGGTCGGGGTGGGTTTCGAAGAAGTAGCCGTTGGCACCGAATGCCTTGGCTGCCAACGCCATGGCAGGCACGAACTCGCGGTTGCCGCCCGTCTTGCCGCCTGCCGCACCCGGTCGCTGCACGGAGTGGGTGCAGTCCATTATGACGCGCGGAGCGATGGCGAGCATCGCGGGAATGTTGCGGAAATCGACTACCAGATTGTTGTAGCCGAACGAGTTGCCGCGCTCGGTGAGCCACGCCTCGGCAGCCCCCGAATCGGTCGCTTTGCGGTAGGGGTAGAGCATATCCTCGCCCGAGAGGAATTGTGCCTTCTTGATATTGACCGTTTTGCCCGTCTTTGCCGCAGCGACTAAAAGGTCGGTCTGGCGGCAGAGGAAGGCGGGAATTTGGATTACATCGACAACCTCGCCCACGGGTGCCGCCTGATAGGACTCGTGAATGTCGGTCAGCAGGCGCAAGCCCCACTTTGCCTTGACGTCGGAGAGCATTTGCAGACCGCGCTCCATGCCCACACCGCGATAGGAGCGGAGCGAGGTGCGGTTT
>JBNMLI010000058.1:0-7649 GCA_050874765.1 Alistipes sp. | reverse complement strand
TTGCAGAAGAGAGCCACTTTACGCTTCAACTGCGCTCCGAGCAGATGGTCGGCACGCAACACCAGCACATCGGGTTGCAGACCGTTTTCGAGCAACGCCTTGACGGAGTGCTGTGCGGGCTTGGTCTTCAACTCGGCAGAGGCAGCCATATAAGGCACCCACGCGAGGTGAATCAATGCCGAATTCTGAAAGCCGAGCGAGTTGCGCAACTGGCGCACCGACTCGATGAACGGCAACGACTCGATGTCGCCGACCGTACCGCCGATTTCGGTGATGATGATGTCGTACTGCTTGGTCTGCGCCAGCAACTGCACACGGCGTTTGATTTCGTCGGTGATGTGCGGAATCACCTGCACCGTCTTGCCCAGATAGTCGCCCTTGCGCTCCTTCTCGATGACGCTCTTATAGATTTTACCCGTCGTTACGTTATTGTTTTTCGATGTGGTAATCGATGTAAAACGCTCGTAATGACCCAAATCGAGGTCGGTCTCCGTACCGTCCTCCGTAACGTAGCACTCGCCGTGCTCGTAGGGGTTGAGCGTACCCGGGTCCACGTTGATGTATGGGTCCAACTTTTGGATTGTCGTTGCATAGCCGCGAGCCTGCAACAGACGCGCCAGCGAAGCCGAGATAATTCCCTTGCCGAGCGACGAAGCCACACCGCCCGTAACGAAAATATACTTGGGTTTCGATAATTTCATACCTCTCTATTTGTTTGTTTATTGTTTGCTCTCGAAAAAAAACCGATTGACGGCGATTATTGCTCGCCGTCAATCATTTTAACCTTGTCTATTGCCTCTGCCATTTCGCGTTTGGCTCGCTCTATCTTATCCTTCACGCCCGCAATCAGAGCCTCCGCCCCCTTGCTCTTGGCAAAGAATCCGATATTGTTCTCCAACAGAGCAATCTCCTGCTCCAACTGGCGCACACGGTTGTAGAGTCGCTCGCGCTCCGAATGCAGACGCTTGTCGCCAGCCGAACGCAACGAAGCGACCTTGTCTTTGAATCGCTCCATCGACTGGGCACGGTCGGAGCCGCGCAACACGCCGAAGAGGCGGTCCACAGCCTCCTTGTAGCGTTTCTGCAACTCGTCCTTATGCTTAATAGGCACATAACCGATTTCGTTCCAACGACGCTGGAACTCCTTTATCATCTCGTAGCCGCCCTCCTTGACGTCGGCAACCAGCATCTGTTCGATGAGTTCGCTCTTGCGACGCAGATTCTCGGCATACTCGCTCTCACGCGTTGCAAAGTGAGCCGACTTGCGCTCGAAGAACTTGTCGCACGCCGCACGGAAACGCTTCCACACCGCATCCGAATGACGGCGCGACACCGCGCCTATCTCCTTCCACTTCGCCTGCAATGCCAGCAGTTCGTCGGTAGCCTTCTTCCAATCCTCGCTCTCCTGCAACTTTTCGGCAGCCTCGCACAACTCCTCTTTCAAGCGGAGGTTCTTGGTCATCTCGTCCTTCACGTCGGCATAGAACGCACGCTTGCGCTCGAAGAACTTGTCGCACGCCGCGCGGAAACGCTCATAGACCTTCGTGTTATCCTTCTTCGGCGCGAAGCCTATGGTCTTCCACTCCTTCTGTATTTCGAGCAATCGCTCGCTCGCCTTGTTCCAAGCCTTGTGCGTCTTCAATTCCGATGCAACCATCGCCTCAATCTGCTCGCACAGACCCGTCTTGCGCTCCAAGTTGCCGACCTGCTCTGCCTTTATGCCGTCGAAATAGTCCTGATGGCGACGGTTGATGACGGTCGAAGCCTGTTTGAATCGCTCCCACAGTGCGTCCTTGTACTCGCGTGCCACGGGACCCGTCTCGCGCCACTGCTCGTGCAGTTTCTGCAACTTGCGAAACGCCTCGACCACCGACGGCTCCGACGCCAACGCCTCCGCCTGCTCGCAGAGCGCGGTTTTGAGTTCGAGATTCTTCTTCCAATCCAAATCACGCAACTCCTTGTTGATTTTCACGAAGTCGTAGAACTTCTCGACGTGGAGGTTGTATGTTTCCCACAGGTCGTTCACATACTGCTGCGGCACCTGACCTATCGCCTTCCAGCGAGCCTGCAACTCGCGGAACTTGGCAAACGTATTATTGAGCGTCTCCTCGTTGCAGACGAGGTTTTTCAACTCCTCGATGATTTCGAGTTTCGCCTTATAATTCTCCTCCTTCTGCTGCTCGGCGATTGCCATAGCCGCATCGCGCTTGGTGCGGTAAGTTTTCAGCAAATCGCGCAGACGTGCCTCGCAGGCATCTGCCTCCGGCACAAAATCCGCCTCGTTGCCGCCCTGCTCGACGAAAGCCTTGCGGGCAGCATCTGTTTCCGCATGATGACGCTTGTAGAATGCCACCTTCACCGCCTCGACCTCGCGACGAATCTCCTGCACGGGACGCTCCGCCAACAACGTTGCCAAAAAGTCGAGCAACTCCTCCTTGCTCTTGCCTGCGATTTTCTCGACCAATTCGGCATCGGCACCCTCTGCCTCCGCCTCATCGGCGCACTCCGTCGCCTCCGCACTCTCGGCAGGCGCGTTCTGCTCCTGCTCCGCGGCGGTCGCTTCGCTTACGGATTGTTCGTTCTCGGCAGCAATGCCCTCTTGTTGCTGTGCAGCCTCTGTCTGCTTTTCTTCACTCTTGTTTACAACCTCCACATCGGGAGTTGCGGTAGATTTCTCGGTAGCCATACTACTTAAATGTTTTTACGTTAAAAACAGTGTACCCGCGGGTACATTCACGACAAAGATAGCAATAATTTTCGTTGTTCCAATCCTCGTCTGCCATTTTCTCGCAAAATTACCTTCGCACCCGCTTCGCCACGCCACAAAAACAGACAAAGGCATCTGAAAAAGATGCCTTTGCCCGATTATGCAGTCTTGTGCAGACGCTATTTGATATTAGGCTCTTCCAGCCCGTAGCCGTTCTTTTTGTCGAGTGCTTTCAGGTAGAGCGCAATCAACAGTGCGGCAACGCCGAAACCCGCAAAAATAACGAGCGGCACGGTGTAGTCGTAAGGGATAAACACATCGGGCGATTCGATGCCCGAAGCCTTCAACTGCTCGATTTGCTCCTTTGCCGCAACGACTGCGGGGTTGGTCGCATTGACCGAATCGAGTACGTTGCCGATAAGCAGCGGCACGAGGCACAGACCGATGTTCTGCACCCAGAAAATCAGACAGTAGGCACTACCCAGCACGCGCTCCTCGATAATCTTCGGCACGCTCGGCCACAGTGCGGCAGGCACCAGCGCGAACGAGATGCCGAGGACGACTATGGTAACGTATGCCAGCAGACGACTGCCAGTTGCAGGCAGCATGAATGCGAAGACGAGGTGGCACAGAATCAGCAGCAACGCACCGCAGATGAGCATCGTCGCTCCCTTGCCCTTACGGTCGAGGTAGTTGCCCAAAAACGGCGTGATGACCGCCGCACCGACAGGGAACCAGCGGAAGATATCCGATGCCGTGCGGGCATCGATGCCGTTCAGGTTGCACTGCAACATCTCCGCGCCATAGGCTTGGAACGGGAATATGGCAGAGTAGTAGAGTACGCACAACAGAGCGACAACCCAGAATATGCGGCTCGAAAATATCAGCATAATGTCGCTGATTTTGAACTGCTCGTCCGAAGCCTCCTCGGCAACCTTGTCGGCAGCGAGTTCCTTGTCGAACTTGCGGTCCATCACGCAGAATACGAGGAAGAAGATAAGACCGACGAGCAACAGCACCGTGCAGAATGCCACCGGCACAACTACCGAACCCATCTTTTCGGCAATCCACGGCGAGAGCGAGAAGACCGAGAACACGCCGATGCGGGCTATTGCCATCTCCAAGCCCATAGCCAGTGCCATCTCCTTGCCCTTGAACCACTTGGCGAGAGCCTTCGATACCGTCGTACCCGCCATTTCGCAACCGCAACCGAATATCATAAATCCGAGCGAAGCCATCTTCGCACTTGCGGGAATCGCCACCCACCACGAGTTGAGCCAACCCTCCAATGCCGAGCCGGCAAAGAGGTTGCTGATGCCGTACAACTTGATGCACGCACCCGCCAACATTAGCGATGCCGAGAGCGTACCCGTAAAGCGCACGCCGCACTTATCGAGTATGATACCCGCAACAATCAGGAATCCCCACACATTGAGGAAATACTCCGCCGAACGGTAGGTTCCGTAGGCGGTCGAAGACCAGCCGAGTGCAGGTTCGAGCAGGCTCTTGATTGGTGCCATGACGTCCACGAACATATATCCGAAGAACATCATCGACGCAATCAGCGCAAGAGCCGTCCAACGCGCCCACGCATAGTCGTTAAGTTTTTTTGTAATTGTTTCTGCCATAGTAAAATATGTTTTATTGTATTATTCGTTTGCATAGAGTTTCAGCACATCGTAAGCCTCGTTGATACCCAATTCGCCCGCCTTCGATATGTCCAGACACCCCTTGCGCGTATCCTTCATAAATATCTGAATCAGACCGCGGTTGTAGTACGCCTCGGCAAAGTTGGCATTGAGTTCGATGGCGCGCGTGTAGTCGTCGAACGCCTCGGGCAGTCGTCCCGACAGAGCGAGCAGGTTGGCGCGGTTGTAGTAGGCATAGGCGAAGCCCGCATAGAGTTTTATCGACTTGGTCAAATCCTCTATGGCATCGTCGTAGTCGTAGTTGCGCGTGTGCGAATTGTGCAGACGGCTCGCAGGGTCGCTCTCGATGGAGATGCGCTGGTAGGAGTTGTCTATCGACGAGATGAAGTCAATCATCTCCGCCCGCGTCGCCGCCCTGTTCAGATAGAGGAACGGATTGGCAGGATTATGCCCGATGGCGGTCGTATAGGTATTTACCGCATTGGTATATTGCTTGATGAGCGACTCCGATATGGCGAGTTCAAAGAGCGAAATCCACGCCCTGTCGTCGCTCTCCGTCTGGCACTCGTGCTTATATGTGCGGTTCATCACAATCAGCGAATCGGGCGCGATGTTGGTCGCCAGTCGCGAGATGCGCAACAGCGGGTTGCCCACCCTCGCCACGAAGTCGTCGGCGCGTTGCGAATGGAAGCGAACGGTTGCCGTTTCGGTGCGCGTCGAATCGTCCTTTATAAAGGTGAAGCGGTAGAGCGGCAACAACGCCATCTTCTCGTCGTCGGAACGGCGTGCCGCTATGCGCTCGAACGACGAACCCGCGATTTTGCTGTCGAACGACACCAGACGGTCGAAACGGCGCGTCGTGTCGGCATAAATCGAGTAGGTGCTGTCGCTCAATCGCGAGCGGTACTCGGCGATTTTGCGCTCGGCAATCTCCTTATCCTTGCGTGAGCCCGCCGTATCGCGCAACAGCATACGCAGATTGCTGCGCCCGAGGTAGGCATTGGCAAAGTCGGGATAGAGTTCTATCGCCTTCGAGTAGTCGGCGACAGCCTTCCTGACATCGCCCAAATGGGTGTACAAAATGGCTCGGTTGTAATAGACCAGCACATTGTCGGGCGAGTAGTGCGCCACCTTGTCGTAGTCGTCCAGTGCGCGGTTGTAGTCGCCCACCTGCGTGCGGACTATGGCGCGGTTGAAGTAGGTGATGGAACTCGTCGAATCGAGCGACAACACCTTGTCCAAGTCGCCGAGCGACTGCGTCGGGCGATTGGTTTCGTTATAGACCAGCGCACGGTTGAAATAGGAGAGCACATATGTCGAATCGCACTCTATCGCCTTGTCGAAATCCGCCTCCGCCTCGGCAAAACGATGCTGTTGCATATATAGCGCGCCACGGCGGTTGTAACTCGCAGGATTCTCGCGATTGGTGCGCACCGCAAGGTTGAAATCCTCGTATGCCCGCACGGTATCTTTCAGGCAGAGGTAGCATACGCCGCGATTTATGTAGGCATCGGCGACCTTCTTCTCGTACTTTATGAAGTTGTCGAAATCGGTAATCGCCTCGCGAAGCTGCTGGTTGAGCAATCGCGTTACGCCGCGACTGAAATAGGGGTTCGGCAGGTCGGGACGCAACTCTATCGCCTCGCGAAAATCGTTCAGCGCGTCGTCGTAATTACCCAAGCGCGAGCGCGTTATGGCGCGATAGGTGTAGGCGGTCGTGAACACGGGATTCTTCTCGATGGCGATGGTGAAATCGGCATCGGCACCGAGCAAATCGTCGAGATTGTACTTGGCAATGCCGCGCAGAAAATAGCCCTCGTAGGCATCTTCGTCGAAGCGCAACAAGATGTTGAGCGTGCGGATAGCCTCCTTGAAGTCGTTATCCATCATATATTTACGACCGACCCAAAAGAAATAGTCGCGGTTGTACTGCGCCGAACACTCCGCGCTGCACAACAGCAACAATCCCAATATCAGACCGTAAATACGTTTCATTCCGTTTTTATTTGTTTTATCAATGCGGCGCACCCTCGTTGCCCGCCGACCCTACTCCTGCTCGTAACCGAAACGGCGCAACTGGCGGTCGTTGTTGCGCCAGTCCTCGCTCACCTTGACGAAGAGTTGCAGGAAGACCTTCTTGCCGAGGAACTTCTCCATATCCTCGCGAGCCTGCTGACCGACCTTTTTCAGTCGCTCGCCCTTGTGGCCTATGACTATACCCTTCTGCGAATCGCGTGCAACATAAATCGTGGCGGCTATGCGGTCGATTGTCGGCTCCTCCTTGTACGATTCGATTTCGATTTCGCAACAGTACGGAATTTCCTTATCGTAGTTGAGCAGTATCTTCTCGCGGATAATTTCCGATGCGAAGAAACGCAACGTCTTGTCCGTCAGCGTATCCTTCGGATAGAACGGCTCGCCCTCGGGCAACAACTCCACAATCGTGTCGAATATGCCGCCGATGTTGAAGCCCTCCTTTGCCGACGCGGGTATTATGCGAGCCTCGGGCAGACGCTCGTGCCACTTTGCCACCAGTGCCTCCAATGCCTCCTGCGTCGTGAGGTCGATTTTGTTGATTACCAACACCGTCGGCACTCCGCTGCGGCGTATGCTCTCCAAAATCTCCGCCGACTGCTCGTCGCCGTTCTCTATGGTGTCGGTAACGAACAGCACAATGTCGGCGTCCGCCACAGCCCCGCGCACGAACTTCATCATCGACTCCTGCAACTTGTAGTTGGGTTTCAATATACCCGGTGTGTCGGAATAGACAATCTGGAAGTCGTCGCCATCGACGATTCCCATAATGCGGTGGCGCGTGGTCTGCGCCTTGGAGGTTATTATGGACAACCGCTCGCCGACCAACGCATTCATCAGCGTCGATTTACCGACATTCGGGTTACCTATTATATTTACGAATCCGCTTTTGTGCATCTTGCATCTGTTTTTACTTCGTGCAAAGGTATGAATTTATCCGATATTTTTCACATTTTCATTCGTTATTCCGAATAAAAACGCAAAAACAGACACTTTCGTGTTAGTGATTAGTGGATAGTGGATAGTCGGGCAAATAAACACAGAGTCATGCCACACTCGCCAAACGGCGCGTGAGTTGGCATCTGCATTTGTTAGTGGTTAGTGATTAGTGGTTAGTGGTTAGTGAGTTGCAAATAGTAATTAGCGAACACCCCCCGCGCCATCATAGTTCTCGTAGAACTCACAGTACTCTCGGTCCTCCCAAAAAATTTGCGGTAGCATTACTGCCACCGCAAAAAACGCAATAAACTTTCCAATAC
>JBNMLI010000057.1:0-7650 GCA_050874765.1 Alistipes sp. | reverse complement strand
TCTTGTAGAAGCCCTTGTAGTAGTCCTGTGCCTCGAACGGATAGAGCGTATAGAGGTCGCTCTGCGCCGTCATATAACCGTTGTCGCGGTTGGCTTCGAGGATTGTACGACGGACACCCTCCGACGCATACCAAGTATCTTGGAGTTTGTTGAAGTCGAGGGACTTATACAGGTAGGTAAGGTCTGTTCTGCCGTAGTAAGGCGAAGAAGGGTCGGTCTCGCGGAAACCGAAGTCGGTACCGTGTTTAGGACCCCACGCATTCAAGTTCCACGAACGGTCGGCAACCTTCGTCGAGCCCGAATATACGTCCCATGCCGAGTAGTACTCCTGCGGCGACACCTGCTTACCGGTGTTGTAGTTGGTGTATTTGGTGGTCAGCGAAGCCGAACCCGAACCATACTCGGTCTGGAAATCCGGCCAGTACGAAGCGTTCTCGGCAACAATCGACAACGAGTAGGTGATACCGATACCCTTGTTCTTCTGACCGCTCTTGGTGGTGATGATGACAGCACCGTTCTGCGCACGCGAACCGTACAATGCGGTAGCGGCAGGACCTTTGAGGACGGAAACCGATGCGATGTCGTCAGGGTTCAAATCGCCGATACCGTTACCGTAGTCGATAGGCGCATCGGCACTTTCGTTATCCGAACCAGTTGCAGTGTTATCGCTTCCCAATGGCACACCGTCGACAACGAACAGAGCCTCGTTGTTGTCGTGCGAGAGGGAACTCTCACCACGCAACGTTACACGCACCGAGCCAGAAGGACCCGTTGCGGCAGATTCGAACGACATACCGGCAACCTTACCGTTCATACCGTCGAGCCAGTTGCCCGAAACGGTCTTGGCGATATCGTCGCCCGAAACCTTCGAAACGGCGTAACCCAGCGACTTCTCGGCGCGGGTGATACCGAGTGCGGTAACGATGACCTCATCGATTTTCTGTGTCTTTTCCTTCATCACGACGTCCACAACGGTACGGGTGCCGACAGGTACGGACATCTCCTCGTAACCGACGTATGTGAATTCGAGAACCGGATTGGTAACACCGGCGACATTGATTGTGTAGGTACCGTCGAGATTCGACAGAGTGGCACGCGAATCCATACCCTTCACGGAGATGGTAACGCCAATCATCGGACCTCGTGCATCGGTAATTTTACCGGTTACGTTCTTTGCCTTCTGGGCATAAGCAATAACCGGACTAAACAATGCGCAACAAACTACTGCCGAAAGCATTACAATCGACATAGCCAGCTTGCGAACACCGTTTGAAGCAAGAAGTAAATCTTTTTTCATAGGTTATTTATTAAGTTTTATTAAAAATTGGTTACTTAAATTCATACAAAAATAAAAAAATCTTTTTTATTCGGCAACTATTCACAGGTCTTTTTCGTGTTTTTTCGCATTTTCCGCCCGAAAAGAAACAAAACGAAACCCGAAAGGAAAGGAAAGCAAACCCCGAAGGCACGAAACGAAACCTTCGGGGATAGGAAAGGAAACGAAAAGAAAGTCGGTTACGGCGTTTTATCGCGCGCGTCGTCGTCCGACTTTTTGTCGTTTTTCTACTTCATTTTTTTGGTTTTCGGCGCATCGTCGGCACCGTCCGAAGCGTTGCCCTGCACGGTTATCAGATGCACTCCGTCGGAGGAGTTGGAATTGACCCGAATGACGCGGTGGAACACCCCGCTATCCATCTTGCGCGACTCGCAGATGATGCGGATTACGCCTCGCCCGCCCGCGGCAATCGGCTTGCGCGAAAAGTCCGCTTTCAGACAGGAACACGACGTCGTAACGCTCAACACGACAAGCGGTGCCGAGCCGTCGTTCACGAACTCCACTTCGCGCACCAAATCCTTGCCTCGGCGCGATATTTCGCCGAAATCGCACACTGCATTCGCTATCGACAGATGCGCCCCGCCACTGTTCTGCGCCGACACTGCGGGCGACACAAAAAGCGACAAAACGGACATCAGCGCGATTGTTATCAATCTATTCATCTTACGACCTTAACCAATGTTTCGGAGTACAAAAATACAACATTTCCGCAAAACGGCAAACAGCGTTTCCGCCAATCAGAGCGAGCCTGTGCACTCGTGCCACAATGCGGTGTTGCGCACGACCCACCACACAAAGAAAACGGCGACATACGACCACACTGCAACGCGGTGGCAGACATAACGTTTGAGCGATTGTGCCCGTGCCGATTTGCCGAACGAGGCGTAGCATACCGCCGCGGCATATGGCACCGATAGGAGCAGGAACGGATTGAGCAGCAGAGCATTGCGCCACTGCCCGTGCAGCAGGGCGTGCAATGCGCGCTGACCGCCGCATGCGGGGCAATCGTAGCCCGTCAGCAGGCGGAAAGCGCACTTGGGTGCGAACGCCGACTGCGCAGGGTCGATGTTATAGTACACGACGACACCCGCGCCCACGCAAAGAGCGAGCAGTAACAGCCGAACGCTCCGACGGCACATCAGGCAACGATACGTTTGTTTAGCACAATGCGGCTACACAAGCGCCGAGTGCCACACAAAGGATATAGATGACCCAGACAGCCAACGCCAAGCCGACCGACCAGTAAGTCCATTTTCGGGCATCGGCGGCAGCAGTTGCAGCCTCGTCGTATTTGCCTTGCGCCCAATAGTTATTGACCTGCGTGGAGCGGATTATCGCCACAATGCCGAAAGGCAGACAGCAGAAGAGTGTCGAGAGAATCGCCCACGGCAGAAAATCGTTCGGTTTTTCGCAAGCAGGACGCTGTGCGTCGGGATTTTGATTGATAACTTCCATTTTGTGTAAGTATTTTGGTTGTACAAATTTAGGATATTATTTGCAAACGGCAAGCAATTTCGGACAGAAAATCGGCATTTCGGAGCAGAATCGCACTACCCTGCCATCTGTGCCCCGCACCACGATTGCGCCATAGCACAAACGCTAAAAGCGCAGTTGGCTCAAACGGCGTTCGATGGCGTCGAAATTATTGACCGGCACGGAGTTGCGCGTGGCAGAGCGCATACGGCGCGAGCCGCCCGAGAGGTTGCGCAGGTTGTAGGTGAATTTGACGAGGAAGCACCGTCCGAGCGTTGTATTGTAGCGCACCTGCGAGTAGCCTGCCCAGACATATCTGCCGAACGACGTGTTTTGGTTAAGTACATCATCGACACACAGTTGCACCTCGCCCAAGCGGCGCAGCACCTTTTTGCCGATGGCGATGTTCCACATTGTGAAGCAGTCGTTGTAGTGGTGCGTGAAGCCTACATACTGCGTGAACGAAGCGTTGGTCGAAATGGTGAATCCGAGTGGCAGGACGACCTTGACCGTAGCCGACGCGGAGTGGGTGAAATAGTCGTTGTCAAGCACCGCCTGTGCACTGCTCGCCGTGCTGTACGAGCCTCGCCAATCGACCGTGAAATCGACATTTTCGGAGATGTTGCTGCCGAGTGTCAGGTGGGCATAACCCGAGAGGTTGCGCATCATATCGCTCGCGTGATTGACCACGGCAGGCACGGTGGCGTAGGTTGCACCGAGCGACACGTTCAGGTTGGAGCCGAGCCACTTGACGGGGAATCCGAGGCTTGCACGCCCCTCGTACTCCCAATAACCGCCCAGATTGACAGGCATCGTGAGTTGTATCGGGTTGTATTTGCGCCCGTCGATTTCGATGGTCGGGGGCGAATAGACGATGTCGGTACCGATATAATCGGCGATGTGTTGCGCCTTGCCCATAAGCATAAAGGTGATGCCCTTGGCGGGTGCGAGGTGGGTGTAGCGGGCGAAGAAGTTGTGCTCGCTGAACGGGCGCAGGTCGGGATTGCCGCGCGAGATGTATTGCGAGTTGCCGACATCGTAGATGTCGAGCATCGACCACAGCGACGGCGACTTGACCTCCGAATTGCAACTTATGCGCAGCACGTTGCGCGGGTTGAACGACCATTGCAGTGTGGCGTTGTAAATCGGATTGTGGAAGGTGCGCAGGCGGCTTGCGCCCGTCCAGCGGTTATGGTTGTAGAGGCGCGAATTTTGGTAGGAGGCACTGAGCGACACCCAGTTGCGGTTGCGCGAGTAGCGCACGCCGATGCTCGCCTGATGGTAGAGGAATCGCCCGTCGAACGACGACGAGGTTTTGGCGTTGGGCGCGGTATCGCCGATAACGTAGTCGCTGCCCGTGGCGTAGGAGAGCAGGTCGCGACGGCGCAGTTGCGCTTGGAGGCGGTAGGTGAGGTTGAGTGTCGTATAGCGGCCTATGCGCTCGCGGAAGGTCGGTTGCAGGCGCAGAGTGGTTGTGCGCGTGTCGGTCAATTTGCGGGAGTAGGTATAGGCGATGGTTGCCGAGTCGGGGCTTATGCGGCTCGTGCGACCCGCACCGTTGGAGTAGTAGTTGCGGTCGGCATCGGAGTCGGAGGTCGAGGCACTCGCCACCAGCAACAGTGCGCGCCCTGCACGCAGGAACTTGTAGGAGTATTGGGCGTATGCCGACACGTTGTAGTAGCGGCTGCCGCCGTCGTTGCCGCTCGGCATACGGCGGTAGCCCGATTCGCCCCAACGCAGGCTGGTCGTATCGACCGTATTGAGCGACGAGTTGTTCGTATAGGTAGCTGCCGGTATGATGACAAGTTTCTGACGCTTGGCGACCTTCCACTCCAATCGTCCGCGGAATTTCAGCGTGTGGTTGTTCGGGTTGGCGAATTGGTCGTAGTGCGCCGTGTCGATTTTGGCAGGACGCTCGTACCAGCGGTCGATGGTGAAGTCGTTTTTGGCGTTCAGGTGGTGGTAGAAGACGTTGCCATCGAAACGAGCCCGCTTGCGTGCGCCCCAGCGGTCGGAGTAGTTGAGTGCGAAAATCTCTGCCGAGGCTACGCCCTGTTGCGAATTGACGGTAAATTGGCGCGAAGCGTTCGAGCGGTTCGATTTGTCGTTCACGCTCATACCGTCGTCCGAGAGGTTTTGCTTATTGAGGTTATTGACCAGTGCCATAGCCGTCAGTCGCATATCGTCGCGGAAGAGATTGACCGAGCCGCCTGCCGTATATTTGTGTTTGGAGGTGATATGCGCCTGCGCATCGGGTTCGTAGCCATAGCCAGCGAAGAGTTTGCCGAAACTGCTGCGGCGCAGGCTCCGGCGCGTAACGATATTGATGACCTTGCCGCCCTCGCCGTCATCGACGCCCGTGATTTGGGCAGCCTCGCTCAATCGGTTATAGACTTCGATATGCTCGACCGCCTGTGCGGGTATGCTCTGCAACACCTGTTGGAGGTTGCCGCCGAAGAACTCGGCACCATCGACATAAATCTGTTTGACCACCTCGCCCTGCGCCTCGATACGCCCTTCGGAGATGGTTATACCGGGCATTTTGCGCAGCAGAGCTTCGACCTCGGCATCGGTGGCGACCTTGAACGCATCGGCGTTATAGCGCAGCGTGTCGCCCACCATGGCGGTGCGTGTAGCCACACCGCTCGCAACGACGGTTTCGATACCTATGGTGGCGGATTTCATCTGCACATCGCCCACATTGACGGGAAAGGTGCCGACATCGACCGTAAATTCGCGGTTCTCGTAGCCCATAAAGGTTGCCGTACAGCGGTAGCGACCCTCGCGCAGGGCAGGGATTTTGAAATAGCCGCCATATTCGGAGGTGTAGTGGCGTGCGGGGTGTGAGCCGCTCGCAGGGACGACCTCGATGACTGCACCCGCGATGCCCTCGCCGAGGTCGGCATCTGTCAGGCGACCTGCCACGGACGTACCGTTTTGCGCCACGGCGATTGTGGTGCAAAATGCGGCAAGCGCAAGGGCGAGTATCAGGCGGCGCATAGGCGGTCGGTCGTAATTAGCAGAACGGACGGCAGGTACTCTTATGGTCAGTCCCTTGCCGTCCGCTCGCGATTGGTGAGTATGGCGACTTTCACATCGCCATACCCTATTAACAATGTTTAAGACAAACGCCTGTTAGTCTTCCAGTTTTGCGCAGAGGAACTCGCGATTGAGGCGAGCGATGTGCGCAATGCTGATGGACTTCGGACACTCTGCGGCGCAAGCACCCGTGTTGGTGCAGTTACCGAAGCCAAGTTCATCCATCTTGGCAACCATTGCCTTGGCACGGCGTGCGCCCTCGACACGGCCTTGCGGCAGTTTGGCGAGCGACGAAACACGCGCAGCAACGAACAGCATAGCCGAACCGTTCTTGCAGGTGGCAGCGCAAGCACCGCAACCTACGCAAGCGGCAGCGTCCATCGACTCGTCGGCATCTGCCTTGGCGATTGGAATGGCATTGCCGTCAGGCACCGAGTTGGTGCGCACCGACACATAGCCGCCCGCTTGGAGAATCTGGTCGTAAGCACCACGGTTTACGACGAGGTCCTTGATAACGGGGAAGGCTGCCGAACGCCATGGCTCAACGACGATGGTCTGACCGTCCTTGAACTGGCGCATATAGATTTGGCAGGTCGTAACGCCCTGCTCGGGGCCGTGTGCATGACCGTTGATGTGCAACGAACACATACCGCAGATACCCTCGCGGCAGTCGTGGTCGAATGCTACCGGCTCTTCGCCTGCATGAACGAGGTCGTTGTTCAAGATGTCCAGCATTTCGAGGAACGAGGTGTCGGACGAGATGTCCTTAACCTGATACTCCTTGAACGCGCCCTTCGATTTAGCGTCCTTTTGACGCCATATCTTTAATGTGAAATTCATATTCTAAATTCTCTAAAAAAAGTTCAACGTCAAAATAAATTAGTCTTTGTAGTTACGCTGTGCAGGGTGTACAAACTCGAAGTTGAGCGGCTCCTTGTTGAGTTCCGGCTCGACGTCCATACCCTTGTACTCCCAAACGGCTGCATATACGAAGTTCTCGTCGTCGCGCTTTGCCTCGCCCTCTTCGGTCTGATGCTCGGAGCGGAAGTGGCCGCCGCACGACTCCTCGCGGTTGAGTGCATCGCGTGCCATCAGCTCGCCCAGTTCGAGGAAGTCTGCCAAACGGATAGCCTTCTCCAACTCGACATTGAACGAATCTGCCGTGCCGACAACCTTCACATCCTTCCAGAACTCCTTGCGCAGAGCCTGAATCTCGGTGATTGCCTTGGTCAGCGACTCCTTGGTACGAGCCATACCGACGTTCTCCCACATGATATGACCCAGACGCTTGTGGATATCATCTACCGACTGCTTGCCGTTAATCGAGAGCAAGTGCGCAATCTTCTCGCGGACAGCCTTCTCTGCCTCGTCGAATGCAGGGGTCGAAGTATCGACCTTCGGAGCCTGAATCTTGTGCGAGAGGTAGTCGCCGATGGTGTAAGGCAGTACGAAGTAGCCGTCTGCCAAGCCCTGCATAAGTGCCGAAGCACCCAAGCGGTTGGCACCGTGGTCGGAGAAGTTCGCCTCGCCGATGGCGTACAGACCCGGAATGGTGGTCATCAGGTTGTAATCGACCCAAATACCGCCCATGGTGTAGTGTACGGCAGGGAAAATCTGCATCGGCTGCTCGTAAGGGTCGGTATCGGTAATCTCCTTATACATATCGAAGAGGTTGCCGTAACGCTGTTTGATGACCTCCTTGCCCAGACGCTCGATGGCGGTCTTGAAGTCGAGGAACACTGCCAAACCCGTTTCGTTCACACCGAAGCCCGCATCGCAACGCTCCTTTGCCGCACGCGAAG
>JBNMLI010000056.1:0-7770 GCA_050874765.1 Alistipes sp. | reverse complement strand
TTCGGTCGAACACAAGTATATAGAGGAGTGCGGCGCGGCTAACTTCTTCGGTATCAAGGGAAACCACTACATCACGCCGAAGTCGTCGTCGATTTTGCCGTCGATTACCAACCGTTCATTGCGACAGATTGCCGCGGATATGGGTATGGTGGTCGAGGAACGACCCGTTGCGCTGGCAGAGTTGCCGACATTCGACGAAGCGGGTTCGTGCGGTACGGGCGTGGCGATTTCGCCAATCGGCAAGATAGTCGATTTACAAACAGGCGAGCGCATCGACTACGGCAACGAGGTGGGCGAGAAGACGCTCGCGCTCTACAACGCTTTGCAGGACATTCAGTATGGTAGGGCAGAGGATAAGCACGGCTGGTGCGACATCGTAGCCGAATAACGCATCAATATATTGCAATAAAATAGGCAGACTCTTGCGGGTCTGCCTATTTTGTTCCACGTGGAACAATACATTTAGGAGGGTGTTATCGCCCGAATTTCACCAACAATACGTTCACATCGGCAGGCGAAACGCCGGGGATACGCGAAGCCTGCCCGATAGTTGCGGGACATATGCGCATCAGTTTCTGGCGAGCCTCGATGGTCAGCGACTGCATAGCCGAGTAGTCGAAGTCGGCAGGAATAGCGATATTTTCCAAGCGGTGCAACTTCTGCGCAACCAAACGCTCGCGCTCGATGTAGCCGCTATACTTGATTTCAATCTCCGCCTCCTCGATTTCCGCGTCGCCCGCGCCAATCTCCGCAACGAATTGCGCAAGGCGCGGCAGTGCACCAATCACTCCCGCGAGGGTGATTCCGTTGCGCAAAACGAGGTCGAAAATTTTGCAACCCTGCGAAAGCGGTTGTAAACCGACCGAAATTAAATAGTTCTGAATTTCGCATATTTTCACACTGTGCGAGCGGACGTACTGAATAAGCGATTCTACGCGCGATTTTTTTTCGACGAATTTTTGCCATCGCGCCGTGCCAATCAGACCCAATTCGCGACCGCGCGGAGTGAGTCGCAAGTCGGCATTGTCCTGTCGGAGCAAGATGCGGTACTCGGCTCGCGAGGTGAACATTCGGTAGGGCTCATCGACACCCTTCGTAACGAGGTCGTCAATCAGCACACCGATATACGCCTCGTCGCGTCGCAAGACGAACTCGCCGCGCCCCTGCACACGCAAAGCGGCATTGATGCCCGCAACCAAACCCTGCGCCGCAGCCTCCTCGTAGCCCGTAGTGCCGTTCACCTGCCCTGCAAAGTACAGATTATCAGCGACTTTACTCTCCAACGTATGACGCAGTTGCGTCGGCGGGAAGTAGTCGTACTCGATGGCGTAGCCGGGGCGGTAGATGTGCGCATCTTCCAGTCCCTCAATCAGATGCAACGCCCGCAGTTGCACCTCCCACGGCAACGACGACGAAAATCCGTTCAGGTAGTACTCGTTGGTACTCTCGCCCTCGGGTTCGAGGAAGAGTTGGTGTTGCTCTTTGTCGGCGAAGGTGCGCAGTTTGTCCTCGATGCTCGGGCAGTAGCGTGGTCCGATGCCCTTAATCGTGCCGTTGAACAGCGGCGAATCGGCAAAGCCCTCGCGCAGTACAGCGTGGACTTGCGGTGAGGTATATACCAGAAAACAAGGCAGTTGGTGGCGCACAGGCTCGGTTGCGTCCGAGAAGGAGAACTTGCTCGGGCGGTCGTCGCCGTACTGTGGTTCGAGCCGTTCAAAGTCGATGGTGCGTGCGTCCAATCGGGCGGGTGTGCCGGTCTTCATACGCCCCGTTTCGATGCCTATGGCGGTCAGCGACTCGGTCAGTCCCGCAGAGGCGGCATCGCCCGCACGGCCGCCCGTGGCGTGGGCGCGACCGCAGTGCATCAGTCCCGAGAGGAAGGTGCCTGCCGTAAGCACGACTGCTCGCGCCCCGAATTCGACGCCCATTCGCGTTTTAACGCCCCTTACGCGCGTCGCACCGTCGGAGTGGTCGAAGAGTATCTCGGTGGCGGAATCTTGCCAAATATAGAGGTTTTCGGTGTTTTCGAGGCGGTGGCGCCACTCCTGCGAGAAGCGCGTCTTGTCGCACTGCGCACGCGGACTCCACATAGCCGCGCCCTTGGAGCGGTTGAGCATACGGAACTGAATGGTTGTCAGGTCGGTAACCTCGCCCATCTCGCCGCCCAAAGCGTCGATTTCGCGGACTATCTGCCCCTTGGCAACGCCACCCACGGCAGGATTGCACGACATAGCCGCCATCTTGGTCATATCCATCGTCAGCAGCAGCGTCCGCGCACCCATACGCGCCGCCGCCGAGGCAGCCTCGCAACCCGCGTGTCCCGCGCCGATGACTATTATATCGTAATTTTCCATATTTTTTGCTACTTGTAGAACATAGGAGTTCTATGAGGTCTGGGAGAAATAGGATTTTCCCATTTTACTCCTATTTTTACTCGGTGCGCATTTGCGAGAGCAGTGCAAGGTACTTGTCCTCCAAGCGGTGCATTTCGCGCTCGGTGTCGGGCGTTTTGTCGCCCTGACCGCAGAGGTGCAGCACACCGTGGACTATCACGCGGTGCATCTCGTCGAGCGGCAAAGCGTTGTATTTGAGTGCGTTGTCGGCTACGGTTTCGACATCGATGAAGATGTCGCCCGCGATGACGCCCGCCTCCAAATCGCTGTCGTCGAAGGTGATGATGTCGGTGAAATAGTCGTGTCCCAAGTATTGGCGGTTCAGTTCCAATTCGCGCTCGGACGAGCAAAAGACGTAGTTGATATGTCCGATGCGGTATGGGCGTGCGCCGTCGGTGCGGGCAAGACCCTCGCTGTGAGCCACTTCGCGCAACCATCGGCGCAGCAGCATCTTGTCGCGCAGGCGGTAGTCGCTTTGGTCGGTAAAGTAATCGATATACATTGTTGCGTTTTTGTGCTTATCTATTTCTTTTTGAAGCAGTTGGCTGCCGACATCTTGATGCTCGGCGACGGCGCGTAGATGCCGAAGACGATTTTGTACTCAATCTCCATCGTCGAGAGATTGACTGCCGAGCCGATGGTGCCTATGCGCTGGTCGCGGGCGACGGTCTGACCCTTGGTTACGCTGACAGCCGAGAGGTTGGCGTAGGAGGTAATGTACTCGCCGTGAGCGATATAGACATCGTATTTGTTGGTTACCTTGTTGCGCTTCACATCGACCACCTTACCCTCGTAGATGGAGATGATGCGTGCGCCCTCGGCACCGACGATTTCCGCCATATTGCCGTTGTAGCGTTTCACCGCGCCGCCCACGACGGGCAGGTGGAGGTTGGAGGTCTTGGCGGAGAACGACGCGCCCGTCTTGTTGCCCTTCGTCAGGCGACGCAGTTGGGCGATGGCACGGTCGAGTTGTTGCTCCTGCGCCGTCTTGGAGCGCAAAACAGCCTGCTCCTGCTTGGACATACGGCTGACGGTCAGGCGCGCCGTCCGAGCATCGGCACGCAGACGCTCGCGCTGGCTGTCGAGTTTGCGCTTGCTCGCGGCGAGTTCCTCGCGCTTTTTCGAGAGTGCCGCACGCTCGCGCTCGACATCTTCGCGCACGCGGGTGATTTCGCGCATCTGCTCGCCACGCCGTTCGGTGGCGGTGCGCAGCGTCGCTATGCGGCGGGCCATATCGGCGAACGAATCGGAGGAGAAGAGGTATGCCGACATATTGTGGTAGCGGTAGTTGCGATAGGCGGCGCGGGTCATCTCGCGGCACGAGGCTTCGAGCGCGGTAAGTTGCCCGCCCAGCTCCTCGACGCGCTTGGCAGATGCCTCGACCTCCTTGCTCAACGCCTCGATTTCGCGCGCGGTGGCGGAGATGAGGGCGGAGCGTTTTTCGATTTGGGAGGTGAGCAGGCGCACGCGCTTTTGCGCCGATGCCTTATCCTTTTTGAGGGAGGCGAGTTGCCGCTCCTCCTGCGCTATGGAGCGTTCGAGGTTGGCTATGATGCGCCGCTGCTCCTCCGCCTTGCGGGCGTTGTCGCTTTGGGCAAGGGCGGTGGCAAAAACGGCAGTTGCAAGCACCAGCGCAAGGGTGCAGACGGACAATATGTTACGCATCGTTTTCATCGGGTTTTGCCTTTTTGTTCGGTGGCGGCAGGGTTGAACGTTCCGCCGAGTCGCTCCTCGATTTTCGAGGCATCGGCACCGCGTTCCAACGCCTTGCGCCAATAGGTTTGAGCCATAAATTTCTCGCCGAGGGCGTAGAGTATGTCGCCGTAGTGGAGAGCCATCTCGGCAGAGGCGTTGCGGTCGAGCGAGAGTGCCTGCTGCATCAGCTTCTTCGCCTCGGCGTAGCGACCCAGACGGTAGAGCACCCACGCCTGCGTGTCGATGAAGGTCGGGTTGCTCGGCGAGAGTGCCGTGGCGCGGGTCGCCATTGCCAGAGCGCGCTCCAAATCGCGCCCTTCGAGGCTCAAAAAGTAGGCATAGTTGTTCAGCACCGAGCTGTTGTCGGCATTGTAGTGCAAAGCCTTGACGAATGCCTCGTAGCAGCGGCGCATATCGCCGCGCAGGTGTTCGGCATCGCCGATGCAACCCATTGCCACACTGCGCGTCGCATCGTCCGTGGCGCAGCGGAAAGCCTTGCGGTAGGCGGCGACAGCCTCGGCATAGCGACCCTCGGCAAGGCGCAGATGCCCCTCCTGCATACGCATATCGGCGTTGGCAGGGAAGCGTTGCAGAGCCTGTGCGAGGTAGTGTTGCACCGAGTCGGGGTGTTGGAGGTAGTGTTCGATGCCGATGATGCGGGTATAGTCGTCGGGCGCGGAGTCGGGACGGAGGTTCTGCTTATAGATTTTCAGAGCCTGCTCCACATCGCCCGTGGCAAGCAGGTGGTCGGTATAGACCTTGATGACATCGCGATTGTCGGGGTAGTTGATTATCAGTTTGTTGGCGAGCGCATTGATTTGCGGGTAGAAATCCTTGTAGAACTGCGTTCCCAACGAGGTGAGTTTGCGGAAAGTTTCGATTTTCCTGCCGACTGCCATAGCGGGCATACCGAACATACGGTCGAGTACGGAGAAGTAAGCAAGGTAGTTGTTGCGGGAAGCGTAGTATTCGGCGAGCGATGCCACAGGCACGATACTCTCGGGTGCGACCTCCATAGCCTTCGTATAGTTGGCGACTGCCAGCGAATCGCTCCCCATGCGGGCGTAGGTGTCGCCCAAGCAGACGTAGCCGTCGGGCAGGTAGGGGGCATCGGCGATGATTTGCTGTGCGTTGCTCGCGGCAAGCCCGTATTGCTCGGTGCGCAGCAACAGCCCCTGACGCATATTCAGCAACGCGACATTTCTGCCCGCGTGCACCTCGATAGAATCGAGTGCGGCGAGTGCCTCGGCAGGGCGGTTGGTCGCATTGTAGAGGTATGCCAGCATATTGAAGCAGGCAGGGTCGTTGCTCTTGCGTGCGAGCGTGCGGTAGCGGTCGATGGCGGCATCGGCATTGCCCGCATAGACCTCCGCCGTGGCGTAGGCTTCGAGGTAGGCGATGTTGGTCGTATCCGCCTCGTATGCCTTGCGGGCAAGGGTCAGAGCCTCGGCAGGTGCGCTCGCGGTCAGCAGGCGCGCAGTCATATATTGGGCAGGGGCGTAGGTCGAATCGACCGCCAAAGCCCGTCGCAGCGAGGCGCGTGCCGCCGTCGTATCGCCATAGGCGACCAACTTTGCAACGCCGTCGGTATAGTGCCACAGTGCCGAGAGCGTGTCGGGGTGCAGCAGGTGTAACTCCTCGCGCGTGGCGTGGCGCAACGGTTGCCGTTGCGGAACCTTCGTGAACCCGCACAAGAGCAGGCAGAGCAGTATGAGTATCAGCGGACGGCGCATAAATGTTTTTCTGTATAACGGGTAACTTCTCACGTGCCGCTATTTCTAGGAGTCCTAGGAGTTCTTCGAGGACTAGGAGAAGCAGGGGCGTGTGTTGGTTTTGTTTTTCTGTGTTTTCTGTATAACGGGTTTCTTTTCACGTGCCGCTATTTCTAAGAGACCTAGGAGTTCTACGAGAACTAGGATAGCAACAACCTGTACCCTTATTTTATTAGTTATTCTATATTGCTTTTATATTATTTGTTTATTATCTGCGTTTCACTTAAAAACTTTCCTGCGTCCTAGAACTCCTAGAACTCCTAGTTCTCCCAGAATCGTTAGCACGTGAGGCGAAACCCGTCATACCCACCAACTACTCCCGTCTTCTATACTCTATTCGGGCTTTGGTCATCTGTTCGCGTATGCCGCCACGCTGCAAGAAATCTGCCTTCTGTCGCTCGATAAGGTGCGCCAAAAGCACATCTGCCTGATGGAGCAGTACGATGGCTATATTGGCTATGGTCGCGTCCGACCGCTCGCCTATTATATCCATATAGAAGCGGCTGTCGTTATGCTTGGCACAAATGCGCCGCGTGCGTATGGTACGGTCGTCTGCCTTGCCCCACAACTCCAAATTGCGGACACGCAGGTAGTCCTCGTAGTCGAGCAACAACTCGTGGAGGCTCGCCCGCGCGACATTGGTGAGTTTGATTTCGCTCTCCTTGGAGGTTGCTCCCGCAACGCTCCCCTCGGCGATATTCTGCTTGCCACTACGCGCCGCCTGCGTCATTTGGTCGATGGTGCGGTCGGTAGGCGACAAAAACTTATCGACAAAGTAGCACGTAACATCGTAGATGCACTCTGCTTTGCGGAACGCTATCAGATTGCGGTAGTCGCCTTGCTGCGGCAGGAACTCGTTGTCGGGCTGCATAGTACGCCAATCGGTTTACAATTTGCTGTCGAACTGGTGCAGGAAGCGGACGTCGTTCTCGAAGTAGAGGCGCAGGTCCTTGACGCCGAATTTGAGCATCGCGATGCGCTCGACACCCATACCGAAGGCGAAGCCCGAGTATTCGTGAGGGTCGATGCCGTTAGCCGTCAGCACGTTGGGGTCAACCATTCCGCAACCCAGAATTTCGAGCCAGCCCGTACCCTTGCAGACGTTGCAACCCTTGCCGCCGCACAGGTTGCACGACACATCGACCTCTGCCGACGGTTCGGTGAACGGGAAGTAGGACGGACGCATACGAATTCGCGTCTGCTCGCCGAACATCTCCTTGGCGAAGTAGAGCAACGTCTGTTTGAGGTCGGCGAACGAAACGCCCTTGTCGATATACAGACCCTCGACCTGATGGAAGATGCAGTGGGCGCGGTAGGAGATGGCCTCGTTGCGGAAGACGCGACCCGGACAAATCACGCGGATAGGCGGCTTCTGACGCTCCATCGTGCGCACCTGAATCGACGATGTGTGGGTACGAAGGAGTATGTCGGGGTTCTTCTCGATGAAGAACGTGTCCTGCATATCGCGCGCAGGGTGCTCGGGTGGGAAGTTCAGAGCCGAGAAGACGTGCCAGTCGTCCTCGATTTCGGGGCCTTCGGCTACCGTATAGCCGAGGCGGGAAAATATGTCGATAATCTCGTTTTTAACTATCGAAATGGGGTGGCGCGAGCCGAGTGTTTCGGCGGTGCCGGGGCGCGACATATCCTCGATGGCGGGCGTGGCGGCGGTGGCGGCGGCGAACTCCTCGCGGAGGGCGGCAATCTTTGCCAGAGCCTCTTGTTTGAGGGAGTTAAGTCGCTGACCGAGTTCGCGTTTGCGCTCGGGGGCGACCGTCTTGAACTCCTCCATCAGGGCGGTCAGTTCGCCCTTCTTGCCGAGCATACGGACGCGGAAATCCTCGATTTCGGCGGCAGCCTTCGGGTGGAACTCCTGCACACGGGTGAGCAGGTCATTGATTTTGCTGTTCATA
>JBNMLI010000055.1:0-7883 GCA_050874765.1 Alistipes sp. | reverse complement strand
TGTCTATATCAAGAGTGAGCCTACGCCACAGGACGATACGCCGGTCAAACTGAAAAATAATTGGTTTGCCCACATCTTCGAGTTTGTCGGCAACATGTACGCACTGCCTAAATACGGCACCATAGACCTCACGCCGTTCTTCGCGCCGTTCTATATGCTCTTCTTCGGCATCTGCCTCAACGATGCGGGCTACGGTCTGATACTGCTCGCGCTCGGTCTGGCACTGCTCCGCAAGAGCAAGACGCCGACAATGCGTCAGGCTTCGATGTTCGCCACAATGTGTGCCGTTTCGACTATTCTGTTCGGCGGCTTCTGCGGTTCGTTCTTCGGAATGAGTATGAAGGAGTGGTTCCCGTCGGTGCCGTTCTTCGATTTTCAGGGCAAGTTCTTCTCCGTCGCGCTGGCAATCGGTATGGTGCAGATACTCTTCGGTATGGTGCTGAAAATAGTGCTGATTTGCCAAACCGTCGGTGCGAAATACTCGCTCTCGACGCTCGGCTGGTTCATCGTGCTGCTCTCGGCGAGCCTCGCCGCAGGTCTGCCGATGTTCGGTGCCACGATTCCGTTCTTCACCGCCTCGTCGCCCGCATTCTACGGCGCAGTCGGCGTAGGACTGGCTCTGATGTTGCTATTCAACTCACCGGGCAAGAACATATTTATAAATATAGGTTCGGGCTTGTGGGAGACATACAACAACATCACGGGCATATTGAGCGACGTGTTGAGTTATATCCGATTGTTCGCCATCGGTCTTTCGGGCGGTGTGCTGGCGTTGGTATTCAACTCGCTCGCGGCAGGTTTCGTGCCTGACGATGCGAATATCGTGGTACGCATACTGATTATGCTGCCTATACTGCTCATCGGTCATGGCATCAACCTCTTTATGTCCACCATCTCGTCGTTCGTTCACCCTATGCGTCTGACCTTCGTCGAGTTCTACAAAAATGCCGGATTCGAGATGTCGATGCGACCTTTCGAGCCGTTGCGCAAACTGAATCAAACAAACAAATAAACAATAACAAACAAAAAATTCACAAAACATTATGGAAACAACAGCAATGGTAATGGCCTACGTCGGCGTAGCGTTGATGGTAGGTCTGGCCGGTATCGCATCGGCAGTCGGCACTTCGATTGCGGGTATGGCTTCGGTCGGCGCAATGAAGAAGAACGGTGGTGCATTCGGTAGCTACATGGTACTCTCCGCCCTTCCGGGTTCGCAGGGTCTGTACGGCTTCGTATGCTACTTTATGGTCAAGGGCTTCCTCGTTGCCCCTACCGCATTGCAGGGTGCAGCCATCTTGGGTGCAGGTCTGCTCGTAGGCTTCGTAAACCTTGCAGCCGCAATCTTCCAAGCAAAGGTCTGCGCCAACGGTATCGCAGCCATCGGTAGCGGTCATGACGTGATGGGTAAGACGCTGATTTTGGCGGCATTCCCAGAGTTGTACGCAATTTTGACCGTTGCAGCAACATTCCTCATCTCGACCGCTGTGGCATAATTGCCCTCGGCAGTCGAAACCAAAAGCCCGACCCGCACAAGGTCGGGCTTTTTTGTGCTTGTTTTCGCTGTCGCAACCCGTCCACTACCCTTTTGCCCACGGGCATACCGACCGAAATCGGCAACATTGGTTGCAAAAACCGCAATCCGCATAAACGAATATCACGCAAATTGTTATATCTTTGCAATAACAAAACGAGAAACGACTATGATTAAACCGTTTGTATTCGGGTTGGGCATGCCCGAAATCATATTTATCGTACTGATTGTACTGTTGCTGTTCGGCGGCAAGAAGATTCCCGAGCTGATGAAGGGCATCGGCAAGGGCGTGCGTTCGTTCAAGGAGGGTATGAACGAGATTGAGAAGGACGAGCCGACCAAAGGCAACGACGAGCAAACAAAGTAGCGGACACGATGCCCGACAAGTCGGATAATCAGACCTTTTGGGAGCATCTCGACGAGTTGCGCGCAGTCATCGTAAGGATTGTCGCGGCAACTCTCGTGTGCGGCATTGCGGCGTTTTGCTTCAAGGAGCAACTCTTCGCCATAGTGCTTGCGCCCTCGCACAGCGACTTTCCGACCTACCGTCTGCTCGATTCGCTCGCTGCACTGACGGGCGAACGGAGCGAGGCGTTTGCCGTGCCGCTCATCAACACGGGGTTGGCACAACAATTTCTGATTCACATGAGGGTGGCTATGTTCGCTGGCATTCTCTGCGCTTCGCCCTACATCATCTACCAACTCTTCCGCTTCGTTTCGCCCGCGCTCTACGGCAACGAACGCCGCTATGTCGTGCGCACCGTTACGGGCGGCTACACGATGTTCGCATTGGGTGTGGTGTTGAGTTACTTTCTGATATTTCCGCTGACATTTCGCTTTCTGGCGACGTACCAAGTCAGCACGGAGGTCGCCAATATGATTACGCTCGATTCGTACATCTCGACGCTCGTCATGCTGTGCCTCGCAATGGGCATCGTGTTCGAGATTCCGATTCTCTCGTGGCTCTTTGCACGGTTAGGCTTCCTCTCGGCAGGCTTTATGCGCCGCTACCGCCGCCACGCCATCATCATCATACTCATCGTGGCAGCCATCATCACCCCGACGTCCGATGTTTTCACACTACTCGTGGTGTCGCTGCCGATGTACCTGCTCTACGAGGCAAGCATCTTCATCGTGCAACGCACAGCCAAGTAAAACCTACTTAATCAGCATCACGATGCTGCCGCACGTTATCAGCAACGCGCCGATGACCACACGCGCATTGACAGGCTCTTTCAGAAGCAGGAACGAGAGGCAGATGGTGATGACGACGCTCAACTTGTCTATCGGTGCCACGCGCGACACGTCGCCCTCCTGCAACGCCTTGAAATAGAAGAGCCACGACAGACCCGTCGCCACGCCCGACAGCACGAGGAACAGCCACGAGTGTGCCGGTATGTTCCTGATGCCGTTCCCCTCGTTGCCGACCAGCACGATACCCCACGTTATCAGCAGTATCACCGTCGTGCGAATCGCCGTAGCCAAATCGGAGTCGATGTCCTTAACACCGATTTTTGCAAAAATTGCCGTCAGCGCAGCAAACAGTGCCGAAAGCAAAGCATAATACTTCCACATAACCGTCAATCGATTTGCCGCAAAATTACGGATTATACGGGAACGTTGTTATCGCCGACAGCATTTTGTGCGCAAAATACTCCGCCACAGGCACGGCGCGGGCGAAATAATTTGTCGATTTTGTTTGTCGGGCAGAGAATTTTTACTACTTTTGCACCGATAATCCGAAGTGGGTTAGCGTTTAATTATTTATTCATTAAAAATTTTATAGCAAATGGCTGTTAAAATTCGTTTGGCACGACATGGCAAGAAGGCTTACGCTTTCTATCACATCGTCGTTGCAGATAGCAGAGCGCCACGTGATGGTAAATTTATCGAGAAACTGGGTACTTACAACCCTAACACGAATCCTGCTACAATCGACTTGAACTTCGAGCAAGCTCTGAGTTGGTTAATGAAAGGCGCGCAACCTACCGACACTGCCCGTGCGATTCTCTCGTACAAGGGTGTGTTGTACAAGAAACACTTGCTCGGCGGAGTTGCCAAAGGCGCATTCTCCGAGAGCGATGCCGAGGCAAAGTTCAACAAGTGGCTCGGTGAGAAAGAGGGCAAAATTGCTGCCAAGGTCAACAAAATTTCGACCGACGCAAAAGCAGATGCCAAGGCTCGTCTGACAGCAGAGGCTGCCGTAAACGAGGCTCGTGCAAAGGCTGTTGCCGAGAAGAAAGCCGCTGCCGAGGCAGAGGCGAAGGCTGCCGCAGAGGCTGCTGCCGCAACCGAGGAGGCCGCTCCCGCAGAGGAGGCTCCCGCAGCAGAATAGCATTTTTGCTTACGAGGAATGTCGGCAGTCGGTCGTATAACAAAACTCTTCGGAGCCGAGGGCGAGGTGAACCTCAACCTCTATACAGACTTTCCCGACGACTTCGATTGGAAGGAACAACCCGTGTTTGTCCGTGTAGACGCGCTGGTTGTTCCTCTTTTTTTCGACTCATTCGTCCGTCGCGGCGTGGCGGGAGCAATAGCCCGCTTTGCCGACATAGACACACCCAAGCGTGCCGAGATGTTGTTGGATAAGGAGTTCGCGTTGGAGAGCAACGACACTGTCGAAGCCGACGACGAATTTACGTTCGACGACCTCATAGGCTTCACGGCAAAGGTCGGACGGCAGAAGGGCACAATCACCGACTTCTACGACAACACCACCAACCCGCTTTTTGAAATCACCATCGGCGACAAGGCACATCTCGTCCCCGCCGCCGAGGAGTTCATCGCAGGCATCGATTTCGACCGCCGCGCAATCCGCTTCGTCCTGCCCGACGGGCTGTTGGAGCTGTAACCCCTACCCTATTGTCCCGAGCGGACTATCCGAGTAATATACCTGCGGTCAGCAGAATCCCGAAAACTATGATATTGCGGGCGGTAAGCCCGAGGCAGATGTTCAGTTCGTCGCCGTAGTCGATGGCGACCATCTTGCGCCACACGGTGTAGTGCATCACGGCGTAGATTAACGGCAGTATGCCTGCCCACAGGCGACCGTAAGCAATCAGCCCGAGACAAATGGCGACAGCCGCAAAGCCGAGCATCAGGTAGCCCCACTTGCCGAAACCCTTGCCCAGCATCACGACAATCGTGCGTTTGTGTGCCGCCGCGTCCTCGTTCACGTCGCGAAAATTGTTGAGCATCAGCATGGTATCTATAACCAATCCGCACGCAACGGCAACCAGCGTCGTTTCAGTTGTCCAGCAGCCCGTTTGCAGATAGTAGGTGAATCCGACGGGGATTATGCCGAAGAAGGCGACGACGGCGACATCGCCCAAGCCGTGGTATGCCAGCGGATAGGGACCTGCCGTGTAGAGATAGGCAGCAACGACGCACGCCGCGCCGACGGCAACTAACCACAGCCCGCCGTAGAGGAGCAAGCCGCAGCCCGCGATGCACGAGGCGAGCGTGAAGAGTGCGATGCCCCATTTCATTCCGCGCATCGTGATAAAACCTTTGGCGAATGCGCGGTCGGGACCGAGGCGATCGGGATTGTCCGCCCCTTTGAGCGAGTCCCACAAATCGTTTACGAGGTTGGCGGTGCATTGCATCAGCACGGCAAAGGCGAGGCACAGCAGTGCCGGCACGAGGCGGAATCCGCCGTCGGTGTATGCCAATGCCGAGGCTGCGGCTACGATAATCACCGAGTTGCCGAGGCTGTAAGGGCGTACCGCCAATATCCACGCCGAGAGAGAGTTGGTCTTCATAGTATAAGTCTGTTATTATAAGGTTACAAATATAGCAATAAATAGTGGATAGTGATTAGTGAATAGTGGATAGTGATTAGTGGGTAGTGGGTAGTGCAAGATAGGAGAACTAGGAGTTCTGGGAGGACTATGAGAACTGGGGAAATTATTATACTATGCACTAAATGCTAACTACTAACTACTAACTACTAATCACTATCCACTAATCACTATCCACTAATCACTATCCACTAATCACTAAAAAAATAATTTTGCATTTGTCGATATAAGCACTATCTTTGCACCCACAAATGTGGAAAGATTTGGACTGATTGCAACCACAATAAAAAATCGCTAAAACAGCATTTTTGTTCACAACAGTCGTATCCTTCCATATTTTAATTGTTAAACCGAAAAACAAATTAAAGTATGGGATTTTTGTTTACATCGGAATCGGTGTCGGAAGGACACCCCGATAAAGTTTCAGACCAGATTTCGGACGCCATTCTCGACGAGTTCCTTCGTCGCGACCCTTCGTCGAAGGTCGCTTGCGAAACGCTCTGCACCACAGGTTTGGTAGTGGTTGCGGGCGAGGTTCGTTCGAACGCATACGTCGATATTCAGCAGACTGCCCGCCGCGTGATTGACCGCATAGGCTACAACCGCAGCGAGTTGCAGTTCGATGCCGCTTCGTGCGGTATTCTCTCTGCCATTCACGAGCAATCCGCCGACATCAATCGCGGTGTCGAGCGCGAGAGCGAGGAGGAGCAGGGTGCGGGCGACCAAGGCATTATGTTCGACTACGCCACGCGCGAAACGCGCGAGCTGATGCCTGCGACGCTGATTTTGGCACACGTCATCTTGAAGGAGTTGGCAGACATTCGTCGCGAAGGTAAGGTGATGAAGTACCTCCGTCCCGATGCCAAGAGCCAAGTAACCATCGAGTACGACGACAACCGTCGCCCCGTGCGCGTGCATACGATAGTCGTATCGACGCAGCACGACGACGATGTCGATGCGCCGCAGATTCGCGAGGACGTGCGCACAATACTCATTCCGCGCGTAAAGGCTCGCTTGGAGCGTGCCAACGACCCTATCGCTGCACTCATCGGCGACGACTATCTGTTGCACGTCAATCCGACGGGCAAGTTCGTCATCGGCGGTCCTCATGGCGACACAGGCGTTACGGGGCGCAAAATCATCGTCGATACCTACGGCGGTCGTGGTGCACACGGCGGTGGCGCATTCTCGGGTAAGGACTCGTCGAAAGTGGACCGCTCGGCAGCATACGCAGCACGCCACATAGCCAAGAATATGGTTGCCGCAGGCGTTGCCGACGAGGTATTGGTGCAGTTGAGCTACGCCATAGGCATCGCACAGCCGCTCTCGATTTATGTCGATACCTACGGCACCAACCACCTCGCCATCAGCGAGGGCGAGATTGCCGAGCGCATCGGTCGCCTGTTCGACCTGCGTCCTGCGAGCATCGTGCGCCGTTTCGGATTGAAGAACCCGATTTTCGAGGCGACGGCATCGTATGGTCATTTCGGCAACCGTCCTTACACAAAGAAGGTCGTCTTCATCGAAAACGGTCGCGAGGTCGAGCGCGAGGTCGAGTTCTTCGGCTGGGAGAAACTCGATGCCGTCGAACTCATCAAAAAGGAGTTCGGATTGTAGGTTCTCTGGTCGGGTTTTTTACAAGAAAATGCCGTATGCTTCACCAGCATACGGCATTTCGTTTTCGGCGACAACGAACGTTATCGGCTCTGCACAATGCGCTTGCCCGTGTCGCGTCCGTTGATGAAGATTCCCCATTCGAGATTCTCGCCCGTGGTGTTGGCAGGCACTTTGAATTGCGCAACGCCTTGTGCATCTACCGTTTTACGCATCGACGGAGCGTTGGCTTTCGTTACGCCAATCTCCACACTGTACGTCGTGTCGAAATCTCCGCGTGCGGTATTGACAACAAGGCTGAATTCACCGCTACCGACGGCATCGGTCGGCGTGTGCGAGATGTACGACGGTTGGCGTATGTTGCGCACGCAACGCACGAAACCGAGGTTGCCCGCGCTCTGCGTATAGTCGAAATCGACGAACGACGAATGCCCGCCATTGTCGTTCTCTTCGATAATGTAAACAAGACCCGTTCCCTCGCTGTCCTCGCCCAAGCCGACATACATCGTATAACGCGAGGTGTAGAGATAGTTCTCTTCGATGCTCATAAAGCCGTGCATCGGAAGCACGAATGCGGTGTTTCTGTACGATACGATTTTCCCGTCGCCATCGGTGCGTATCGCGCCTTCCGCTCCGCGCAGATTGTCCATCTCCGCAAATGTCGGCATACGCAACTGCGGGCTGATGAGCGAGCAGACATCGTAATCCGCCTCCGTCGGAATATCCGTCAATTTAATTTGTACGGGTTCGGGCTTGTAGGCAGTGCCTGTATATTTATTGTTATCCGTCAGCACTCCGTAGCGGCTGAAATTGCGGAACAACAGTCCGCGGTCGGCCATACCGTCGGCGATGCCGAAGCGTCCGTCGCGCAGGCATACGTTACCCTTTGCCCAATAGTAGTCGCCGACACGGGTCAGTGCCGACTCCTGCCGCAC
>JBNMLI010000054.1:0-7908 GCA_050874765.1 Alistipes sp. | reverse complement strand
GTCGGCGGATATGTCCACCATCTACGAGGTGCCGTTGAGTATGTACGAGCAACACTTGGATACGGTCGTCTTGCGGCGTCTGGGTCTGCCCGTGGGCAGCGAAGAACCCGACCTGACGGCTTGGCGCGAGTTCGTGGCGAAGGTCAAGAATCCGTCGCACAAGGTCGATATTGCGCTCGTCGGCAAATATACCGAACTGCCCGACGCCTACAAATCAATCAGCGAGTCGTTTATCCACGCAGGAGCCAAGAACGACTGCAAGGTGAATCTGCACTACATAAATTCGGAAAAAATCACGGCAGACAACGTCGCGTCGTTGCTCAAAGGTATGGCGGGCGTGCTGGTTGCCCCGGGTTTCGGCAACCGCGGTATCGACGGCAAAATCGAGGCGGTGCGCTATGCGCGCGAGAACAAAATTCCGTTCCTCGGCATCTGCCTCGGTATGCAGTGCGCCGTCGTGGAGTTCGCCCGCAATGTGCTCGGATTGGAGGACGCGGCATCGCGCGAGATGACACCTGCGACCAAGAACGCAGTCATCGACCTGATGGAGGACCAAAAGGGCGTTACGGCAAAGGGCGGCACGATGCGATTGGGCGGTTATGCCTGCACTTTGGAGGCCGATTCCCACGCGGCAAAGGCTTACGGCACGACCAACATCGTCGAGCGTCATCGCCACCGCTACGAGTTCAACAGCGACTACCGCGAGATGTTCGAGAAGGCGGGTATGAGTGCCGTCGGCGTCAATCCCGACACGGGACTGGTCGAGGTGATGGAAATCAAGGACCACCCGTGGTTTGTCGGCACGCAGTACCACCCCGAGTATAAGAGTACGGTCGAGCGTCCTGCGCCGCTCTTTGTGGCATTTGTCGCCGAGGCAATGAAATACGATAGCAACAAAAAGAAAAAATAGTTAGAACAGAAAGATGAACGAAAACAAACAATCGATAATCGGATTTATACTTATAGCCCTGATATTCTTGGGCTTCATTCTCTATACCAACCACCAACAGGCAGAGTATGCCGCAGCGCGCGAGGCGCAGCAGGCTGCCGCCGCGACGGAACAGAGTGCGACCGTTGCTGCCGATGCCGATGCGACGACCGCGGCAGAGAGTGCCGAACAAACGGCGACGGAATCGGGCGAGGCTGTCGTGCCGACGGCACCGCAGGAGCAGAGCCTTGTCGCCGATGCACAGAACAAGGAGGAGGTCGTGGTCGAGAACGACGTGTTCCGCATCACATTCTCGACCGAAGGTGCCGTAATCAAAGATGTTACGCTGAAAGAGTACACCAAGTTCGCACCCAAGCACGAGCGCGACCACTTGGTGCAGTTGTTCGACCCCGAGTCGGCGCGTTTCGATATGTCGTTCTATCTGAAACACAATCTGCGCAACGTGAGGGTCGATACGGCGGAACATAACTTCGAGTTGCTGCCCGTGGAAGATGGCGAGAACTCGAAAATCGTAACAATGCGCCTGCCGATGGGCGAGGGGGCATCGCTCGATTATGTCTATACGGTTTACGACCGCAAAAGCCCCGAGCGCGACTATCTGGTAGATTTCGAGGTGCGCCTGAACAACCTCGCACCGATGATGGCGAATCAGACGAGCATAGGCATCGATTGGGCCAACCGCTCCTTCCAAAACGAGCGCAGTTTCAAGAACGAAAATACCTATACGACACTCGCTTACCACTTCCCCGGCGAAATAGGCATCGAGGATTTGGGCATCTCGACGGGCGAGAAGGACAAGCGCATCTCCACGTCGGTGGATTGGGTGTCGTTCAAGCAACAGTATTTCTCCTCGACACTCATCGCGCGCAACGTGAAATTCTCGTATGCCGACGTGGCATTCGACACGGCTGCCGAGAAGTCGGGCTTCATCAAGAACTTCTCGCTCAAAACGGCTGTCGAATATACGCCGCAGACCGATGCGTACCGCTTTTCGCTCTATTTGGGTCCGAACAAATATGCCGTACTGCGCAAGGTCGTGGACGAGCGCGGCGAGTCGCTCTCGTTGGAGCGTGCCATTCCGCTCGGCTGGATTATTTCGAGCTGGATAAGCCGTTGGGTGGTAATCCCCGTGTTCGATTTTCTGCAACAGTATATCGGCTCGTTCGGTCTGATTATCCTGATACTGACGCTGTTGGTGAAAATCGTGATTTTCCCGCTGACCTACAAGAGCTACCTCTCGACCGCCAAGATGCGCGTGCTGAAACCCGAAATCGAGGCTATCAACGCGAAGTATCCGCGTCAGGAGGACGCGATGAAGAAACAGCAGGCGACGATGGAACTCTACAAGAAGGCGGACGTGAATATTATGGGCGGTTGCCTACCGGCACTGATTCAGATGCCTATACTTATCGCGATGTTCCGATTCTTCCCTGCAAGTATCGAGTTGCGCGGGCAGTCGTTCCTGTGGAGCGACGACCTCTCGTCGTATGACAGCATTCTGCAACTGCCGTTCAACATTCCGTTCTATGGCGACCACGTCAGCCTCTTCGCACTGCTTATGGCGGTGGTGTTCTTCATATTCTCGTATATGAACTACCAGCAGAGTGCGTCGTCGCAACCGCAGATGGCAGGTATGAAATTTATGATGGTCTATATGATGCCGATTATGATGTTGCTGTGGTTCAACGACTATTCGAGCGGTCTGTGCTACTACTACCTGCTCTCGAACCTCATCACCATCATACAGACCATCGCAATCCGCCACCTGATTGACGACAACAAGATTCACGCGCTGGTGCACTCCAATATGGCGAAGAACACCAACGGCAAGAAATCGCGTTTCCAACAGAAATACGAGGAGCTGATGCGCCAGCAGGAGCAGATGCAACGCCGTTAGAACAAAAAATAAACGGAGGGCAACAGTGGCATTTATTCCGACCATATCCAACGAGGCTGTTGCCTCACTCGAACCCGCACGTTTCGACGGCAAAATCGTTGTCGTCGATACGGCGGAGGCGTTGGCGAGTGCCTGCGCCGATATTGCGACGCACACGGAGGTGGGTTTCGACACCGAAACGCGCCCTTCGTTCACGGCGGGCATCACCAACAAGGTGGCACTGATGCAGTTGTCGGTTGGCGATGTGTGCTATCTGATTAGACTCAACCGACTGCCGTTGGACAAGGCACTGCTCGCGATTTTGCAGAATCCAGCTATCAAGAAGGTCGGTGCTGCTGTGCAGAACGACATTCAGCGGCTCGGCGAGTTGCGCCATTTCAAGGCGGCTGGCTTTGTCGATTTGCAGGACGAGGTGAGCCGGTTCGGCATCGAGGACCGCAGCCTGCGCAAACTCTCTGGCATAATTTTGGGCAAAAAGGTGTCGAAGGCGCAACGGTTGAGCAACTGGGAGGCGCATACGCTCACACCGCAACAGCAGGTTTATGCCGCCACCGATGCGTGGGTGTGCGTCGAGATTCTGCACGCGCTCGAACGTGCCGCCGCCGAGCAACCGAAGCGGAAAAAGTAAAAACTGTAAGAAACACAATATAACCAACCCTTAATTTAATAAAATATGAAACAGTTTATTCTGTTTGTCTTCGCACTGACGATTTCTGCCGATGTCGTTGGGCAGGCGAAGGTAGATTCTTTGTTCTACGATAAGAATTGGAAAGGCGTAGACAATAAGGCATTCGCATCGTATATACGCGTAATGACATGTCCAGATGACGATAATTTCTGTAAAACATTCAGAGATTATGACATATCCGGCGAGTTGCAGGGCGAGGGCGAATACGTTTCGATAGACAAGTATGATGACTCAAAATCCGTGCTTAACGGAGAGTGCATCAGTTATTATAAATCGGGAAAGATTGAGTGTAAGAGAAATCTGGTCGCGGGGAAAACGGAAGGTGAATATATCTTGTATAAGGAGGACGGCAGCATATACAAGCATGCCTATTTCAAAGATGGTAAAATGAACGGCATCTATACGGAATTTCTGAACGATGGTAATATGTGTATGCAAATAGAATATAATGAGGGTAATCCTGCGCACGATTACTATGTGTTGTCGGACAGAAATAATTATTGTAGCAAGATAAGATTGTCGGACAATCAGCCAATATATGAAAGTACGGAACCGAATGAGATACAAAAACGGTATGACAATGGTAAATTATGGTCATATTATAACAAAAATGGCTTGACGGTTAGCGTTTCTAACGAATTGGTAAAGGATTATGGCAAATATTTTCGGGTAACAATAGTTGTCGCCAATAACTCGATGTTTCCTGTTGAGTTTGACCCCGGCTATACGACCGCTATGTTTTATGATAATTTAGGAAATGCCAAGATATTGAGAGTATTCTCGGCAAATGAATATATGCGGCGCGTAAAGCGCAGGCAAAATTGGGCGAGGGCTCTTTATGGTATTTCGGAGGGATTGGCTGCGGCAGGCGCAGGTTTCTCGCAGTCGCACACCGACACTTCGTATAGCGGATATTCTTCGTCTTATGGCTCGACTTCGTCTTATGGCAGAGGCGGTTATCGCTATGGCAACTATTCGGGTAATACATATTATTCAGGCACAGCACACTCTACGACCACAACTTATGACGGGGCGGCTGCATACCAAGCGCAAGTCATTGCAAGTAACCGTATTGCAGCGTTTGACGAGAGAATGTTGTCGGAGCGAGCAGCCAAAAATCGTGGCTATCTGAAAAGAACAACCATAGAACCCGGCGACATGGTGATAGGGTATATAAATATAGACCGCAAGAACTGTAAGGCGGGAATGTTGAGTACATCGATTAACATCAAGGGAGCGATATACACCTTTCCGTGGACTTTCATAAAGTAACAGCAGTCGGTTAGGTACATACACTGCTTCGGCACGGCTTTACGCACGAAAAATAATTGCGCGGCAACCGAAAGGCTGTCGCGCAATTTCGTATCTGCCGACGATACTACAAGTGAATTGCCTCGGAAGGGCAAACGCTTGAACATGCACCGCACTCGATGCACTTGTCGGGGTCGATAACGTAGATGTCGCCCGCCGAGATAGCCTCGACCGGACACTCGTCGATACATGTTCCGCATGCAACGCACGAGTCTGAAATTTTGTATGCCATACAGTTAATTTTATATAAAATTCGTTTACAAAAGTAAGACTTTAATCGCAAATCTCCAAAAAATAGTATCTTTGTAGTCGTATTTTTTGCGGGCAGAGAGCCGTTGCATCTATGAATCGAAGGACAAAAATCACATTTCTCGGCACGGGCACTTCGCAGGGAGTTCCCGTCATCGGGTGCCGTTGCCCCGTGTGCCAATCGGCAGACGAGCGCGACCACCGTCTGCGCACATCGGCAATGGTCGAAACCGACGGACGGCGATTCATTATCGATGCGGGTCCCGACTTCCGCCAGCAGATGTTGCGCGAGGGAGTGCGCGAGATTACGGCTATATTGCTCACGCACAAGCACAAAGACCACATCGGCGGTATCGACGATGTGCGTGCGCTCAACTTTGTCGATTATCCCGAGATTCACCCCGTCCACATCTACGCCACGCCCGATACGGCGGCGTGCGTGCGCAAGGACTACGACTACGCCTTTGCCGTCAATCGCTACCGCGGTGTGCCGGATATTCATCTGCACGAGATTGATGTTACGCGACCTTTTACGGTCGATGGCGTGGAGATTGTGCCTATTTCGGGTCGGCACGCGATTTTCGAGATTACGGGCTACCGCATAGGCGAGGTGGCGTATTTGACCGATTTCAAGACCATTGCGCCGAGCGAAATAGAAAAATTGCGCGGCGTGAGGGTGCTGGTGGTCAATGCCTTGCGATTCGAGCCGCACGATTCGCACTTTTCGGTGGCGGAGGCGTTGGAACTGATAGCGGCGGTGCGACCCGAGCGGGCATATCTGACGCATATGTCGCACGATGTGGGTCTGCACGCCGAGGCGCAACTGCGCCTGCCCGAGGGAGTTATGTTTGCCTACGACGGACTGACGACGGAGATATAAAACACGAAACAGCATATTATGAAAAATGCAATGAAAGGGAAGTCGGTGATTATCACCGGCGCATCGTCGGGCATAGGCGAGGCGATGGCAAAGGTGTATGCCGAGATGGGTGCGAAGGTCGTCCTCGGCGCACGCCACGAGGATAAACTGCGCGAGTTGGTCGAGCAGATTCGCGCCAAGGGTGGCGAGGCAACCTACTGCGTAACGGACGTTACGAAGGCGGAGGATTGCAAACGGTTGGTCGAAACGGCGGTTGCCGCGTTCGGCGGTGTCGATATTCTGATTTGCAATGCGGGCATCTCGATGCGTGCGATTTTCGACGATGTCGATTTGAGCGTGTTGCACCGATTGATGGATGTAAACTTCTGGGGCACGGTCTATTGCACAAAATATGCGTTGCCATATTTGCAGGCGTCGCACGGCTCGTTGGTCGGCATCTCGTCGGTGGCGGGGTTGCACGGACTCCCCGGGCGCACAGGCTACTCGGCATCGAAATTCGCAATGACGGGCTTCCTCGAAACCGTCCGCATCGAAAACCTGAAAAAGGGGTTACACGTTATGGTCGTGCCCCGGTTTCACGGCATCGAATGTCCGTTTCTCGGCACTCGTAGCCGACGGCTCGCAACAAGGCTCGACACCGCGCGAGGAGGGCAAGATGATGACGCCCGAGCAGGTGGCGAAGATTGTGGCACGCGGCATTGCCAAGCGTAAGCGGCTGTGCTTGATGGAGATTGAGGGTCGCGCGACGCACTTTGTGAAGAAATTTGCGCCCGCATTCCTCGACAAGATGTTCTATTGGGTAATGTCGAAAGAACCCGATTCGCCGTTCAAATAGCGCACTGGGCTGTTAGTGATATTTGCACAAGGGCGCAAACCCCTCGGCGCAAGCATAAATGGGGACGTTTCCGACTATGTCAGAGGCGTCCCTCTTCGTAGGCGCGGACGATTTGGTCGAGCAGACGGTCGTTGCCCTCGGGGTCGTATTCGAGTTTGAGATTGTTGCCGAACAGCCGTGCCATAGCCTGCCAAAAGCCTGCCACAAAGCCGCCGCGGAACTCGCGGACAATCTCGTAGGCGGTGTAGTCGGTTTCGCGGTCGATGAGTTTGAGCAGGACGCGCCCCTCGTAGATGGTCATCTTTTTCAGCACGGGCGTGTATTGCTTTATAATCATCTTCTGAATCCCCTTGATGTAGAGTTCGCGGTCGCGCTTCGAGGGCAGGCGTTCCAACTCCTGCTCCATCAGAGCCATCTCGCGCTTCGCCTCCTGCGCTATGGGATAGACCTTGCGGACGGCACGCACCAGTCGTGCATAGCGACGCATATCGCGTCGGCGGGCATAGGTGCGCACGGGGAGGATATGTATGAGCGCGGTGGAGTCGCCACGGTTGATGCTCCATTCGGAGTACCACACGCCCTGCTCGCGCCGTTGGCACAGTGCATCGGGTGCGATACAGCATAGCAAGAGGAGAAGTATGAGCAAGCGTTGGCGCATTCGGCGAATAATTTGGTGTAAATATAACGTAAAATTAACGGATTGATGCGCGAAAGTATTACTTTTGTCGTATAAATTTATTCTGAATATGGAAACAGGTCTTACTCATTCTACGCTGACCGTGGTTGCCGAGAGCAACACGGCGGCATATATCGGCTCGGGCGATTTGGCGGTATTCGCCACGCCTGCCATGGCGGCACTTATGGAAAATGCGGCGATGCTCGCCGTTGCTCCCTCGCTCGACGAATCGCAGACGACGGTCGGTTCGCAAATCGACATCTCGCACATCAAGCCTACGGCAGTGGGCGGCAAGGTGGTTGCCACGGCCACGCTGACGGCGGTCGATGGGCGCAAACTCACCTTCAAGGTCGAAGCGCGCGACGAGCAGGGGCTCATCGGCGAGGGCACGCACGTCCGCTACATCGTCGATAGGGCGAAGTT
>JBNMLI010000053.1:0-7915 GCA_050874765.1 Alistipes sp. | reverse complement strand
TTCTATGCCTACGCACCCTACGGTTGCAAGGGCACGACGCTCTCGGGCAAGGACGCAGCGGGTGTGCCGTCAATCGGCTATACGGTGCCGACCGCGGTTGCCGAACAGCAGGATTTGATGGTCGCCGTGTCGAAAGATGTCGTGTCGAACGCATCGACCGACAAGACCGACCTCGCATTCCGCCACGCACTCGCGGCAGTGCGCTTCGCTACGGGCGACGACATCGCCAGCGGCACCCTCCGCTCGATTAAATTGAAGGGCATATACACGAAGGGAACCTGTCGCATAGGCGACGCACCCGTGTGGAGCGACCTCTCGGCAACGGGCGACTTTGTGCTGACCGACCTCAACAAGTGGATTGACGGCACGAAGGACGCATCTATAACAACTGCCGCCCAAACCTTTATGATGATTCCGCAGACGCTGCCCGACGGCGCGAGCGTCGAGGTCGTGATGGTTGTCGATGGCACCGAGCAGACCCTCTCGTGCGACTTGGCAGGCAGTGCTTGGGTGGCGGGTTGTACGACCACCTACCGCATCTCGTCGTCGAGCATCACGGGCGAACCCGTCTTCGAGGTCATTGCACCCGCGTCGTTCAACTATAAGGGCGGTACGCAATCGTGCACCGTGTCGAGCTACAAGTTGCACGCCGACGGCACGAAAGTGCCTGTAAAGTGGCTCGTTCTGGGCTACTCCGCCGATGGCGGCAGGACGTGGGACGATGTATGCCCGTCGTGGCTGACACTGCCGCAGAGCGGTGGCGGTACGGCGGTACAGGAGAGTTGCTCGATTACCGTAACTCCGCAAATCGCCGACATCAGTCGCCACGACAAGTTGTCGCAGGCAGAGCCTGTCGTAGGTACTTACGACCTCTCGACCAAGGGCGGTACCGCACCGATGAACACCGCCAACTGCTATGTAATCAACGCGGCGGGCAAGTACTCCATTCCGCTGGTCTATGGCAACGGCATCAAGAACGGCGCACCGAATCCGTCGGCATATACGGTTGCCAACCCCGAGGGTTACACCAATATCCTCTCAACTTTCGTCAATCACCTCGCGGCGGAGATTACCTCGCCTTATATCTACGAAAATGCGGGTTGCGTTCCGGGCAAAGTCTATTTGGTTTGGCAGGAGAAGGTCGGGCTGATTCGCAATCTCGCCCTCTCTGCCGACCGCCATTCGCTCACTTTCGAGGTGCCTCGTACGAACATCGACCAAGGCAACGCCCTCATCGAGGTGCGCGATACGCTGAATCAAACCATGTGGTCGTGGCATCTCTGGGTTACCGACCACCATTTGGGCGATGGCGATGTTGCAATCACCACCAAAAAGGGCTTGAAGTTCGAGATGATGCCGCTCAATCTCGGTTGTTGCTATACGCAAACCACTGCCGAGCGATACAACGAGCGCAGCATCATAGTCCGCTTCCGTCAGGAGTCTGGCAAGGGAATCGAACGCACGATGACCATCTACCAAAGCCCCTATGTTGAGGATAGCGCGCTCATCAGCTCCTGCACCTTCTACCAGTGGGGACGCAAAGACCCTATGCCGCCGTCGGACGGTACGGTCAAGAGCAACGAGAAGACGATATATACTTACGAAGGCGATGTGCTGGGCAGTCTCACTCCGCATTACGACATCGGCGAAGGAACAAGAAATATCCAAATCGGCATTCTCTCGCCCGATAGTTTCGGCGTGAGAGAGAAATTCAATATCGAGTACGACAATCTGTGGAATATGCAACTTACGCAGGCGCAATTAGAAAAATCCGTCCGCAAGACCATCTACGACCCGTCGCCCGTCGGCTACTGCGTGCCGCCTATGGTTGCGTTCGACAACTTGGTGAAGGATACCAGAAGCAGCACCCTCTGGCGACAAGGCTGGACATATTTCTGCGACGCGAGCCACAACACCACCATCTATTTCCCTGCCGACGGCTATCGTTCCGACTACGACAAGAGTACCGCATACGGTCAGCCGACAGCGGTAACGACCCACGGCTGGTATGCAACGGCTACGCCTCACAGCTCGGTTTTCGGATTCGCCTACTCGCAGGCAAATGCGTTCCATTTGCAGCAGAATTTTGCCTCCGAGGTTACCTACAAACCGCGTATGGCGGCGATTACGTTGCGTTGCATCAAGGAGCAATAACTGCTATTATGAAAACCATTTAAGCAAATTAACACGATATGTATATGTTTTCGGCAATCCCCTCCTTCGAGGAGGGGGCGACAGACGGCGGCACGATGTGCGGCGACGCGATGTTCTTTGTGTGGGCGATTGTTGCGGCAGTGGGGCTTGTTGCTCTGGTCTGCATCGTAAACAGTGCTGTTTACAGCATACGCCTGCACCGCGCGATTGAGTTCAGGGATTCGGATAAATTGGATAAATACAGGAAGGAGAACAGACGAAGATGACGGCGATGGCGACCAATATAACCTTGATAAGCATAATTGTCGGCGGCGCGCTATGCGGTGCGGGACTTACCTACATTGCTGTCTGCGCGATGATTATTCGCCGACGCTATGTGGCTATGACCGACTACGAAGGGTTCATACGGCGCACCTACATCGACGAGAGCAAGTGCGTACCCATACTTATCCTGCGCCATTTCAAGGCATATATCGATATGTATAACGCCTCGCGTCGTCTGTCGCCGTTCCGCTATTTCCTGCGTCCCGTGCCGACCGACAATCTGCACGAACGGTTCCCTGTGTTGCAACGGACATTCACGGTGCGACACCCCAAGAAGTTAAATTGTGTTAAACCTACAAAAAAACAAACAGGATATGATAAAGTACAATAAGCATTCGATGACAAAAAAGGACAAAATCGTCCGTCTGTACGAAAAGGGAGTCAGTTCGACCGAAATCGGTCGCAAACTCGGGGTCGATGCCTCGCAGGTGCGTATGTGGTTGCGCCGCTACCGCATCATGGGGCGTATGGGTCTGTTCCACAAGACTTACACCCGCATCGACGACAAACTGCGCGAGCAGATAATCGCCGAGGTGCGCCACATCAAGATGTCGTGCGAGGCGGTGGCGATGAAGTACGATGTAAGCCGCTCGTCGGTTTACCGCCTCATACGCGAAGCCTCCGCCGCCAAATAGGCACGGATACACCGTATATGAAATTAGGCAGAGCCATAACGCGCTCTGCCTAATTTTTGTATCGTCGTCCGATGCTATTCGTCATCTGTTTCGTCATCTGTTTCGTCATCTGTTTTGTCGTCGTCCGTGTCGAAGTCGGTGTCGTCATCGGCGAGGAACATACCCTCCATCATCGTGTCGATGTCGCGACGCTCCTTCTTGGTCGGGCGACCCGTACCGCGCTCGCGGAACATAAAAATCGTTTCGTGCGGAATGTTGAGCTTGTCCAACTCGCTCTGCGGAGTGATGTTGGCACAGTATTGCGGCACGTTCTTCGCGGGCTGACGGTTGGCAACAGGCTCGATGACCCGATAGGTGTAGGTAATCATCGTGCGCCGCACCGTGATGGTGTCGCCCGCCTTCACCTCGCGCGACGGCTTGGCGTAGGAGCCGTTTACGCTCACGCGATTGCTGCGTACCGCCTCGGCGGCATCGCTGCGGGTCTTGAACACCCGCACCGCCCACAAGTATTTATCTAAACGAACTTCCATATTTTAGTGGTTAGTGATTAGTGGTTAGTGGATAGTATTTCAAAATCATAATAAATCGTCATGCCACATTTGCGTAAGCAAATGAGTTGGCATCTACCTCTGTCAGTGGTTAGTGAATAGTGAATAGTGATTAGTGTTCAGTGAAATAGTATTTAATTACTCTTCCCTATTTATTAAAACTCGATTCGTTCTGCTCGGGAATGAGTGTCTCCTGCTCGATTTGGCGACTTACGCCAAGTATGATGCCGAAGGCTATCGCCGTGCAGAGCATCGACGAGCCGCCGTGTGCAATGAGCGGCAGATTCTGACCCGTTTCGGGCAGTATGTTCACCGAAATCATAACGTGCGCCATCGCCTGCATCGTGATGAGCAACGCCAGTCCCAATTCGAGCAATCCCGCAAAAATCCACTCGCAACTCTCGAATATGCGAATCGCGCGGTAGAATATCCACAAGTAGAGCATAATCAGGAATATAGCCAATATAATGCCATACTCCTCGACGAAGAAGGCGAAGATGTAGTCGCTCTCGGGGTGGGTGATTTTGGCACGCATAACGCTGCGCCCCGCACCCACGCCGACGATGCCGCCGTCGTGAATGGCAATCATCGCCCGCTCGGTGTCGGTCAAATCGCGTACGGGCTTATCAGCCTGCGACTCCGTCCAGAGGTTTATCCACGTGTCGAAACGCCCCGTAGCCGTCTGCGTGCGTCCGAACTCGAACGTTACGAGCAATACGCCTATGACGGCAACCGCGCCCAACACCTTGCCGAGTTCGCTCGCCTTGATGCGCCCGATGTACATCATCACCATCGATATGATGAATACGAGCAGAGCCGACGAGGTGTGCGCCTTCAAAATGACGGCACACGAGAGTGCGACGGGCATCAGCACGGGCAGCGTACCCGTGCGCCAAATGCGCTTCTGCTCGGGTAGCGACCAGCGCATCGGGTTGAACGACGGCACAATGCGCAACGTGCGAATCTCCTTCTGCCGAGCCGAGAGTTGCTGTGCGAGAAAGAGTATGGTCGCCACTTTGAGCAACTCCGAGGGCTGAAACGGAAAGCCCGCAATCGAAATCCATCGCGCCGCGCCGTTGGTGGCGTGGCTCAACCCCGGAACGTATGCCGCCAGCGTCATCAGCAGTGCAATGATGTATATCGCCGTCGCCCAACGCCTGTATGTACGACAGCTGACCAGATATGCCGCAAAGAGCGCACCTGCCGAGAGTACTATGGCGAAGACGTGATTGCGCAGGTAGTGCGATGTCGAGGGCTTCCAATAGGGGCTGTAACCCATCTTGGCGACCGACGAATAGACCACCAACAACGACACCACAAAGAGGATTAACACAATAATCCACAACACGCGGTCGCCCTTGAAGATATTGACCTTCGAGAGTATCGACGGCACCTGCTCGTGCTTGGTCTGCTCTGCTTCGCTCATAATCGTGCGTTCGGTTTAACTATTTGTCGAGCAAATGCTTGCGCACCCACTCCTTGAAGAGTTCGCCGCGGTTTTCGTAGTTCTTGAACAAATCGAAACTTGCGCACGCAGGCGAGAGCAATACCGCATCGCCGCTGTGCGCTGCGCCGACCGCCGCACGCATCGCGTCGTCGAGCGAGGCGGTGGAGATGATTTGCGGTACCACGCCCGCAAATTCGCGCTCCAACTTGGCGTTGTCCAAGCCCATACATACGAGCGTATGCACCTTGGCGCGGGCAAACTCTTTGAGCGGTGCGTAGTCGTTGCCCTTGTCCGTACCGCCTGCAATCCACACGACGGGGCGCGTCATACTTTCGAGTGCGTACCATACCGAATCGACATTTGTCGCCTTCGAGTCGTTGATGTAGAGTACGCCGTTTGCCTCGCCCGCGGGTTCGAGCCGATGCTCGACAGGCGAGAAGTCGTATATCGACCGCTTGATTTTGGCAGGTGCAATGCCCGCTGCGAGTGTGGCGAGCGTGGCAGCCATAGCGTCGTAGGCGTTGTGCAAACCCTTAATCTGCATCTTGGCGGTGTCGATTTCCGCTTTGCGACCGCCGACCGTCGCGGTGAATTTGCCATTCGGTTCGAGGTAGGCATCGCCGTCGCCGCTTGCCACTGCCGAGTGCGCCATAAATGGCAACTCGTGCGAGCGCAACGGGTGTTTGGCAATCTCGGCGCAAATCGTCGCATCGTCTGCCGAATAGACGAACCAGTCGCACGCCCGCTGATTCTGCGTTATGCGCATCTTGGAATCGACGTAGTTCTGAAAGCAGTAGTCGTAGCGGTCGAGGTGGTCGGGCGTGATGTTCATCAGTACAGCGATGTCGGCGCGGAACTTATACATACCGTCCAACTGGAACGAACTCAATTCCAGCACATACCAGTCGTACTTGCCCGTTGCGACGGAGTAGGCGAACGACTCGCCGATGTTGCCGCCCAGTGCCACATTTGCACCCGCATCGCGCATAATCTTGTATATGAGCGATGTGGTTGTGGTCTTGCCGTTCGAGCCTGTTATGCAGATGGTGCGTGCGTCGCCCATATATCGGCAGGCGAACTCCATTTCGGAGATGACGGGTATGCCCGCCTCGCGGATTGCCTTCACCACGGGAGCCTTCTCGGGTATGCCGGGCGACTTGACGACCTCGGTAGCCGTCAGTATGCGCTCCAACGTGTGGCCGCCCTGCTCATACTCCACGCCCCACTCGTCCAAGCGCGAGCGATAGAGTGGCGAGATGTTGCCCGCATCGGAGAGGAACACCTCCAACCCCTGTTTCTTGGCGAGTATAGCCGACCCGTATCCGCTTATGCCTCCGCCGAGAACTATGATTCTTTGCTTTTTCATCTATGTTATTACGTTTATATCTATCAATTTAGGAGAAGGAAATTTTACCTTATTTTCAGCGTTATCAGACTTATCGCCGCCAGCAGCAGCGAGATAATAGAGAAGCGCGTAACTATCTTGGTTTCAAACAATCCCTTCTTTTGGTAGTGGTGGTGCAGCGGCGACATCAGCAGTATGCGCCGTCCCTCGCCGTACTTGCGTTTGGTGTATTTGAAATAGCCCACCTGCACCATAACCGACACCGACTCGGCAAAGAAGACGCCGCACATAATCGGCAACAGCAACTCCTTGCGTATGCAGAGCGCGAATACGGCGATGATACCGCCGATGGCGAGCGAACCCGTGTCGCCCATAAAAATCTGCGCAGGGAACGAGTTGTACCACAGGAAGCCTATGAGCGCACCGACCATTGTCGCCGCAAATACTACCAACTCGCCGCTGTCAGGTATGTACATTATGTTGAGGTAGTCGGCATAGACGATGTGTCCCGAGAGGTATGCCAGCACGCCCAGCACGGCGACTATCGGTGCCGACACGCTCGTCAGCAGACCGTCCAACCCGTCGGTGAGGTTCGCGCCGTTCGACACCGCCGTAACGATGAATATCGCGATGACGATGTAGAGCAACCACGCGAGCGTTTCGTTACCGCCCGTGAACAGACTGTAATCCAATTCGTTGTCTTTCAGAAACGGAATTGTCGTCTTGGTGGTCTTGACGGCGTGGTCGTCGAGATGGATTTTCTTGACGGTGGTCATCACCTGCTCGCCCGAAGCCTCATCTACAACCTGCTCCTCGACAGGTGCAGTCGTATGCTCGCGCACGACAACCTGCTCCGAGAAGCACATCACCGTACCGACGATGATGCCCAATCCGACCTGACCGACGATTTTGAATTTGCCCTTCAAGCCCTCCTTGTTGTGGCGGAATACCTTTATGTAGTCGTCCAAAAAACCTATCGCTCCGCACCAGAGTGTCGAGATAATCATAAGCTGAATGTAGATGTTGTCCAACCGTCCGAAGAGCAGTATCGGCACGATGATGGCGAGCAGAATCAGCAATCCGCCCATTGTCGGCGTGCCTTTCTTCTCCAACTGCCCCTGCAAACCGAGGTCGCGCACCGTTTCGCCGATTTGGTGGCGGCGCAGTGCGTCGATTATGCGCCGACCGAACACGATGACTATCAACAGAGCCACGATATTGGCTATCGCCGCGCGGAAGGAGATGTACTGAAAAATTCCGCTGCCGGGGAGGTCGCACACGCGGTCGATGTACTTGAATAAGTGGTAAAACATATCTATTTATAAGTTGTTTGGTTACTGTTTGGTTAGCGTCCGAACTTCTCGAACCAGCCGCGCACGCACTCCTTGTCGTTGAAGTGGTGTCGCTCGGTGCCGATAATCTGATAATCCTCGTGGCCCTTGCCCGCGATGAGGATTATGTC
>JBNMLI010000052.1:0-7928 GCA_050874765.1 Alistipes sp. | reverse complement strand
CTTATACACAGAGAAATAACCGCTACCGCTATCGGAAGATTGCTCGTAATCTTTTATTCCAAAAAATAATGCGACATCGAGCTTGTATGTGAAATCGACCATTGGCGTAGGCGCACCATAGTGTTGCAAAAAGCATAGTGCATTCCAATCGTTTTGTACAAAACGCATTGATTTATAATACCGATTCAATGTGTCGTCGTTTTGCACATTTTTAATCATTTTTTTGATAAACTCATCACAAGAGATATTGTTGAATGCCTGTTTTATATTATTGCCAATCCATTCGCGTTGTAACGAGCTATATATCTTATATAGAGCCTCTGGCAGACCTCTATATAAAACATCTTTAATATTATTTTCCCGTTTATCACGAGCTTCGTCCATAAATTCCTGCAATTCGGGAAGAGTATCTATCTTATGATACAGTTTTTTGTAGAACCTTTCTTTCGATTTTATACTTCTGTAATTTTTCATAATAATTTTATTTAACATTGTTTTATTAGAATCAATAATCACATTTTCGACGCATAATGCTCCCAACCTGGGGCGGAACGGTATGAATAATTAGCCACTATGCGGATTAGTGAATAATCATTATGAAATATATCATTATGCGTCATAGGGGGAGTGGTCGGAAAGCAATATACCTCCTTTAATTTTGAACAATAAGAGAATGCATAATGATCAATATAGGTGACATTATTTGGAATAGAGATGTCTGTTAGCCCAGTGCAGCCCTCAAATGCAGACCTGCCAATACTGGTAATACTATTGGGCAATGAGATGTCTGTCAGCCCAGTGCAGCCCTCAAATGCAGACCTGCCAATACTGGTAATACTATTGGGCAATGAGATGTCTGTCAGGCCACTACAATCGTAAAATGCGTAATCTCCAATCTCTGTAACACTATCGGGTAATGAGATGTCTGTCAGGCCACTACAATCGTAAAATGCGTAATCTCCAATCTTTGTAACACAATCTGGAATTATATATGTCGTAGATTTAGATGTGACACAACTATTGAGTACACCCTTGACGATTAAATATATATTGTCATCTGATGCATATTTGCCATAAAAGCCTTTAATGCTTGTACATCCATAGAATGCGCCATCTTGAAGCAACCTGGTACAATCTGGAATTGTAATGCTGGTCAGACCTGTGCGCCCGAATGCATAATTATATATATAAATAACGTTTGGAATAGTAATACTTGTTAAATTAGTGCATCCATAGAATGCAGACTTGCCAATCGAGTGAACTTTGGGCAATGTAATGCTTTTAAGCCCAGTGCATCCTTCGAATGCAGATTCGCCAATACTGGTAACATTGTCGGGAATTGTAACGCTTGTAAGACTTTTGTAACCGCAGAATACATAATCATTCAAATGACTAACATTATTTGGGATAATAAGGTCGGTAACCAAGTCTCCATTCAAATATAAATTCTGAGTATATCTTAGCGGGTTGCTACTTTGAGTATAAAACGTTATTTTGAGCCAAGCGTCAAGATCGGTGATGTTGACGCTTGCCAAACTACCACAACCACCGAATGCATACTTTTGAATTAGAGAGATACTGCTTGGAATTTTAATGCTTGTCAGTCCTGCACAATCGTAGAATGCATTGTCGCCGATGGTTTTAACGCTTTCGGGGAGAATAATACTTGTTAGAGATGTTTTACCAGAGAAATCCGGACTAATTATTTGTATTTGATTGAATGTTATGATGCCTTTTCCGTTCGAATATGTATTGGAAACGATTGTACCGAAGTAACTATTAGGTGTAATAATTGCGCCGTCCGATGTGGTGTACCATATTTGATTGGATAAAGGTTGTGCTTGCGGATTCTTATACTCCGATTCTTCCATAGAAACAATATGATTACGTTTGACTACTACAGATTTACATGTAACCAATTGGAACATTTCATTGTCTGCATCAAGAATCTCGACACAAAAACCCTTACTGAATGTCTGTGGGGCAACGGCAATGTAAAAATAGGTTGGCTCGGTACTCAACTGTACGCCTTCGCCGCAGTCGAGGGTAACCAGTTTGGTAGCATTGCTATCTAAATTTACACTCAAATCATCGTTAATAGTCGCTTTGCCGACGAGAAGTTCGTTATTGCGTCCCCACAATATTATACTTTTAATAGTTTGGTCGCCAGTCAGTGCTATGCGTATCCAGCCCATAACATTTTGAAACGACAAATCTTCGGTTTCACTACGAGCAACCATAATACTACCTCCAACACCAAAACTATTTTTGATATATGTTTGTGTGGCGGGTACAACTGTCGTAATAGTTCCGTCTGTGGAAATGCTATTTGATGCGTTGTAAGGATAAATGGCGACAACTTTATCTATTGCACTGCCTGTTGTCCCGCCATTCATATATGAGAGTTCGCCTACGGTGTCGCCCGTATTGCCCGTGAATTTATATCGGCGGTTGCCCGTCGTCTTGTTGAACACAGACACGCGGTCGCCCGAAGTCCATACGGTTTTGCAGGCATCGTTAAGTTGCACACGCGAGTCGTTGTCGGCGATGGTGGCGTAGAATTTGTCGATTGGTTTGGCGGCTGCCAAATCTTGGGTTGCGTCTTTCGAGCAGGCGGCAAACATCGTTGCCACGGCTGCAAAAATTAAGAGTTTTTTCATGGCTACCAGTCGATTTCGGGGTCGGTTACAGGATTTTCGAGGCTCGCTTCGAAGCCGCGCTCGATGCGCAGCGACACCACACGCGCCTCGGGCGCATGGTAGAGCAGTTTAATTGAGTTTTTCATATTGTTTGGTTATTTGAAATTTGAATGTTTGCAGGTTGGCTTCTGTGCAAAGAGGGTTGTCCCGGCAGCCGAGTGCTACGGGAACGGCATCGGGAGCAGATGCAACAGAAATTGACGGCGATTGCAAAATCGTCGAACGTGCGGTCTTAAAATGTTGATTATTCGCTAAATACGAGGTCGCAAAATCCCCCCCCCGAAGAATTTCGGCGGGTTGGCGAAACGGATATTACAGAAGGTTTCCATGCTTAACCGCAAAATTAAGAAAAATTTTGCAAAGTGAGCATAATCGAATGAAAAAAGATGAGTCGCTATCCGATTGTTATCAGCGAGTTAAATATATCGTGCAGCGAGATGATGCCGACTAAATCGGCGAAGCAGATGAGGACCAAGATGCCGATAAATGCCTTGATGAAGCCCTTGCCCCAGCCGACCATATAGTGCGAGGCGAGGAACGAGCCGACGATGTTGCCCACGCCGTGGAGCAGACCGAACATATAATCGACCTGACCGTTGAGCATAAAGACCGCGAGCGAGAATGGAGTGGCGACGAAAATCACGAAATTCTTGATGACGTTTGCCGTAACGATGTCCATACGCACCGACCACAGCGTGATGGCGAGTATCAGATAGCCGATGCCGACGTAGATGTAGCCGCCATAGAAGCCGATGAGCAGAAACCACAGGTAGTGCAGCGGCTTGATGTCGATATTGTGGCCCTCGCGGATTTTGATGCGGTTGTCGAAGATGATGTAGAGCAGAATCACCAGCAGGATTGCACCGAAACAGATTTTGAAGACCGTTTCGTTGATGTGCGTAGCCACGAGCGAGCCGGCGATGTTGCCGATGATGACGGGTATGGAGAGCAGCAGTCCGTGCCTGATGTTGAGCATACGCTTGCGCAGGAACGTGATGGTCGCGGTGAGGTTTTGGAACAGCACGGCGATGCGGTTCGAGCCGTTTGCCACGTTAATCGGCAACCCGAGAGCCATAAACATAGTCATTGTAATCACCGAGCCGCCACCTGCCAACGTATTGACCACGCCGACGATAACGCCCGACACGACAAGCATTATTACGATATTCCAATCCATAACCCTAACCTTCTTGTACAAATATACGGCTTCGCGCGCTATTTTGCAACAGCGTCGGCGGAAATCTGTTGCAAAATTGCGTATTGCGCGAATTGTTTTGTACTTTTGTCGCACAATTTGCGCCGTGGCACTCCGATGCCTGTGTTTGGCGCGAGAAAACCGTAAACAGATGAAAGTAGGAGAGATTCAGACGCTCACCGTGGCTCGCGTGTCCGATTACGGACTCTACCTTGCCGACGACGAGCAGAACGAGGTGTTGTTGCCCAACCGCTATGTGTCGCTGACGCAGAAGGTCGGCGACAGCGTCAGCGTGTTCGTATATCACGACTCGGAGGACCGCATAGTCGCTACGACCGAAACGCCCAAAATCAAGGCGGGCGAAGCGGCATATTTGGAGGTGGTCGATAAGAACATACACGGCGCGTTCCTAGCGTGGGGCGTTACGGGCAAGGACCTCTTTATGCCCAACCGCAACCAGCAGGGCGGCATAGTGGTCGGCAAGAGCTACATCGTATATATGTACGTCGATAACATCACGGGGCGTTGCGTGGCTACCAACAAACTCAAAACCTACGTCAATAACGACGACATAGTTACCGTCGCACCGCGTCAGGAGGTCGATATTCTTGTTGCGTCCGAAAGCCCGATAGGTTACCGCGTGATTGTCGAGAATCGCCATTGGGGTATGCTCTACAAAAACCAACTCTTCCGCCCGATAGCCATCGGCGAGCGTTGCCGCGCCTACGTTACGCGTGTAACCGACGACCGCCGCATAGACCTTTCGCTGCAACGGCAGGGCTATGAGCAGGTGAAGGACTCGGCAGACGCGCTCTACGATGCCATCGCCCGAAACGGCGGATTTCTGCCGCTTTCCGACAAGAGCGAGCCCGAGCAGGTGCAGCAGGCGTTGCAGATGAGCAAAAAACTCTTCAAGCGTTCGCTCGGCGTACTGTTGAGTCATGGGCGCGTTACGGCAGACGAAAACGGAATCAAAATCGTGAAGTAATGGCGAAGATTACCACAGCAGAGCGCGTGTCGCAAGAGCCGTCCGACAACTATGTTTTTCAGCGTTCGTTGCTGGCATACCGCCACGCAGCCGAGATGGTCGAGGGCGATGTGCTGGAAATCGGCACGGGTACGGGCTATGGTGTAAAGTTGCTCGCACCCAAGTCGCGACGATTCATCACCATCGACAAGAGCGTGCCGCAGTCGATGTGCCAACACGCCAAGGCGGAGTTCTACCAAATGGAGGTGCCGCCCATCGCGTTCGACAACAGCACGTTCGATTATGTGGTGTCGTTTCAGGTCATCGAACACGTCGAGGACGACATAGCGTTTGTCCGCGAGGTCGCCCGCGTGTTGCGCCCCGGCGGTAAATTTATAGTTACGACGCCCAATGCCCCGATGTCGCTCACGCGCAATCCGTGGCATGTGCGTGAGTACAATGCCGACGAACTGCGCAATCTGTTGGGGTGCAACTTCTCGACGGTTGAGGCGTTCGGTGTGGTCGGCAACAAACGCGTGATGAAGTACTACGCCGAGAACAAACGCAGTGTCGAGCGCATCACCCGCTTCGATGTACTCGACCTCCAACACCGCCTGCCGCGCCGCCTCCTGCAAATGCCTTACGACATACTCAATCGTCTTAATCGCAAGCGTTTGCTACGCCAAAACCGCGCGCTTACAACATCGATTACGGCAGATGACTACTCGATAGTTCCCTATCGCAGCGACTGTTTCGATTTGTTCTTCGTCGCCACGAAATAGGGCGCAACGATGCCGCACAGAATATGCCGCATAGGATTTCGGTTTTTTGCGTAAATATGTAGCGTGTCTGTTCATTTTCCGAAATTTTATGGTTATATTTGTGCGATAATGTATGTCCGCTTTCGTCCGCACGAAGGCGAACGAAAAAACGAGCGATTATGAAATTCCGCATAGGTCAAGGCTACGATGTCCACGCATTGGGCGAGGGTCTGCCGCTCGTGCTGGGCGGCGTTGCCGTTCCGCATACGAAAGGGTGCATAGCCCACTCCGACGGCGATGTACTGATTCACGCCGTGTGCGACGCACTGCTGGGTGCCGCGGCGGAGGGCGACATCGGCAAACACTTCCCCGATACTTCTGCCGAATTCGAGGGTATCGACTCGCGCGTGTTGTTGCAACGGGTCGTCGCTCTGCTCCGCGCAAAGGGCTACGCCGTGGGCAATATCGACTCAACGGTGGCGATGCAACGCCCCAAGTTGCGCCCCTATATCGACGCTATGCGTGCCGAGATAGCCAAGGCTGCGGGTATCGACACCGACTGCGTGTCGGTCAAGGCAACCACGACCGAGCATCTGGGCTTCGAGGGCGAGGAGCGCGGAGTGTCGGCAACGGCTGTCGCTCTCATTTATAAAGAATAAATCATAAAACGTTATAGCTTATGTCAGAGATTAGAAATTTGCAACCGCAAAAGGTTTGGGAGATTTTCGATGATATTACGCGCGTTCCGCGCCCATCGAAAAAAGAGGGTAAGATAATCGCATTCCTGCTCGATTTCGCCGAGCGACACGGCTTGGAACACAAGCGCGACAAAATCGGCAACGTGCTGATGCGCAAGCCCGCAACCAAGGGCTTCGAGTCGCGCCCGACGGTGGTTTTGCAGGCACATATGGATATGGTTTGCGAGAAGAACTCGGGCATAGATTTCGATTTTGAGCACGATGCAATCCGTACCAAAATTGACGGCGAGTGGGTGCGTGCGCAGGGTACGACGCTCGGTGCCGATTGCGGTATCGGTATGGCGGCTGCCTTGGCTGTGATGGTCGATGAGAGCATCGAGCACAGTGCTGTCGAGGCTCTCTTCACGGTCGATGAGGAGACGGGTCTTACGGGCGCATTCGAACTGGGCGAGGATATGATTACGGGCAAATACCTCATCAACCTCGACTCCGAGGACGAGGGCGAGATATTTATCGGCTGCGCAGGCGGTATCGATACCCTTGCCACCTTCCACTACGACGAGGAGGCGGCTCCTGCCAACTATACGTTCTACCGTGCCGATGTATCCGACCTGCTGGGCGGTCATTCGGGCGACGATATAGAGAAGGGACGCGCCAACTCCAACAAAATTATGGCTCGCCTGCTTCTGCTCGCCGCACAGTCGTTCGACGGCCGTATGAGCTATTTCTGCGGCGGTAATCTGCGCAATGCCATTCCGCGCGAGGCATATACCGTATTCGGTGTGCCTGCCCACCTGCAAAAGGAGTTCGAGGCGGCATACAAAACCTTTGCCGACGAAATCCGCGCCGAGTTCGCCGCTACCGAGCCTAATCTGAAAATGTCGCTCAACCCGATGCCTGCACCTGCAACGGTGCTCGCCGCCAAGTCGCAGTTCGCATTGGTGAACGCTCTGGTCGGTGCCCCTCACGGTGTGTTGGCGATGTCGCAGGCAATCAAGGGCTTGGTCGAAACATCTACCAACCTCGCATCGGTCAAGTTCGGCGACGACAAAACCATCGTCGTTACCACCTCGCAACGTTCTTCGGTCGAGAGCGAGAAGGTCTATGCAATGCAGCAGGTCGAGGCGGTGTTCGCACTTGCGGGTGCCGATGTAACACACTCCGACGGCTATCCGGGTTGGACACCAAACACCAACTCCCGCCTTTTGGAGTGGACGAAGGAGTGCTACGAGTCGCTCTTCGGCACCGAGCCGCGAGTGCGTGCCATACACGCAGGCTTGGAGTGCGGTCTGTTCCTCGAAAAGTATCCCGATTTGGAGATGGTTTCGTTCGGACCGACCTTGCGCGGCGTACACTCGCCCGACGAGCGTCTGAATATCGCAACTGTTACCAAGTTCTGGAATCTGCTCCTCGCAGTTCTGAAATGTATCGAGTAAACATATTCGTATTACTATCTCTTTTCTGCCCGTGGGTCTGCACCCTCGGGCAGAATTTTTATATCCACTTTCGCGGTACAACCGATAAATTTCTGTCCTAAATTGCTTCCGTAATGTCGAAAAATAGTATATTTACGACGTAACTTATTGAAATTTAGGTATGTATAGAGGG
>JBNMLI010000051.1:0-7974 GCA_050874765.1 Alistipes sp. | reverse complement strand
GAAATCTCCTTGTCGCGACGGTGCTGGTCCATCCATACGGCATCGGTTTTGAGGTCGTAAGCCATATACTTGGCGATGTTCGCCTTGGCGCGGTCGGTCAGATGACGCTCCGCAACCTTGATGACGGTTTCGTGTCCGAGTCGTCCCCAAGCCTGCGCGGTCTGCTGGAAAAGTGTCGTCGCAACGAGTGCGATGAGCATAAATTTTTTCATTCGGTTTTTGTTTTTAAGGTTGTTTAATCATAGCAAAGGTACACAAAAAATCCGAACCTGCCAACACCTATGCGCCCGCAGTCGCACTTCGCCGCGCATCAGCGATTGCCCTTTGCCCGATTGTGCGTGCGGCAGAGCATCTGACAGTTGGCTATGTCGGTCGCTCCGCCCTTGCTCCACGCCGTAACGTGGTCGGCGTCCATCTCTTTGAGCGACCATATCTTCGTGCGGTTGGCATCGTGGCCTATGGCGCACAGCGGACAGTTCGACACCCCTTGCTCCTGCGCCTCCTTTGTCTGCCGCGTATAGACCTTGCGCTTGGTGATGTCGTCGAACACGCGCACCGACAGCAACTGCGTCGCCTGCTCGCCGCCGAGCAGATACTCGTATATGCCCGCCTTGTCGGTTACGTTCTCGTCCTCCATCAACTCGCCGACCCGCTGTTGCAGATAGGTGCTTTTGTAGGCGTTGTCCTTGTAGTGGTTGTAGAGTATGCCCCAGTCCAAACCCTTCATCTCCTTGTGATAATCGGGGAATAGTCGAAATACCCATGCAAATACCTCCTGAAAGTACTGCCACAACTCGTCCGAATCGCCATCGTGCTGATGCTCCGCCATATACCGCTCCACATCTTCCTTGCCGTACTTCGCCTCCGCAATCCAGCGCAACGCCGTCTCCAAATATGCCTGCCGCATCGTGCTGCCGACCATATACTTCTCTGCCAATTTGAACGCCACGCAGCCGCTTTTGCTGAATCGGCGTTTGGCGTGCGTAACCCACGAGCCGCTGTATATGGCATTGAGCAACTCCTGATTGGTCAGCCGCTCGCCCGCGATGTTGATTATGCGAAACCAGTCGAGTTGCTCCGACGGCGTGCCTTCGCAGATGTAAATCTGCAACTTGTAGTCGAGTACGCGCCGTTGTTGTTCGGCATTCATATTGCTCCAACCGCGCAACGTGCCGTCGAACGTCATCATATACTCGCCCGCAATAAACCGACAAATGCTCAATGTGCGTTGCTGTCCGTCGAGCAACTCGAACGTGCCTGCGTCGTTGCGCACCCAGTACATCACATTGAGCGGAAATCCCTTCCACACGGTATCCATCACCGCCATCTGTTTCGGCGGGTCATATACAAATTCGCGCTGATACTTCGGGCGTATGTTGAGCCGACCGCCATAGCCGACCACTCCCTCCTCGTCGCTGTCGCGGTACCCATCGGCCACCTCTCCGATTGTAAATTGGTGTAGTTCTATTTTCATATTGGTTATAAATCTATTGTGTAATTGGGTTGGATTTGTTCTACAAAACTTCTTATATCTGTTAATAATTTATCTAAATTAAAATTGAAAAGTTGTTCGTATAGATGTGTTAGTGGTTCTATTTGTTCCAAAGTTCCTGTCTCCGATTTATTATTTTTATTAGATTTTATATGAACAAACGCGTTTCTTAATTTTACAGCATTTATCAATCTTGATTTAACACCATCTTGGTCTAATGATATTTTATATACATCTTCTACGATTCTCAATTTGTTCTTTATGCTATACTGAATCTCTACCGTTTCTTTTCCAACCTTCTTCCCGCATTTCTTATCTTCTGCCATATAGTTATCTGGAATAATGCTATTAAGAAAATACTCTAATGCCATGATAGACATAGTTAATACAAACAATCTTAATCCAAAATATAAATAAGATGTTTTCTTGCCGCATTGTGATAATATGCAATTTGGATTGGTATCATTTAATTTATAAACTATATCTTTCTTTAATATTGGATTTAATATAGAGAAGATGTTTTCTGATATAAAATTAGTACTATATAACAATAAGTCTAATGGGTCAGGTTGTGTAATCAAGTATTTATGATTTTTATATGAAAGAATATTACACATTTCTATTATGGTCTGTTTTCCATCTCTATATTGTTTTAGTACCGCAAAACTATTATTACATTTCTTTTTACTTATTTCATTGATGCTAAATGTATTTTCTTCTTTGCCATTGATGGCTGTGTCCATACATGTTTTGGCACATTCTTTCTCTACGGCAAACGTTAATCGTTTATTCATGTTAAGAGATTTATAATATATTTCTAAATTTTGCCAATATTGTTTTATTTTATAGGCTTGATGAACAGTCTTTTATATAGTCGTTGCCCATTTACAAGAGGTTGTGCAACGCCACTGTCGGCATTCCATAGACTACCGGCAAATCCTTTTCCTTCACTCTCTGTCGCTCCTACTATCTCAAACTGCTCCGGATTGTATTTGTCCAAAAATGTAATCGGCACTCCCATAACGCCGTCGTAGTCGCATGGTATGTCGGCTACCTTATCTACGTTTATGGCATCGTAGTTGTCGTACTTGGGATACTCTTCCGGCGAGTAGTGCTTGTACAAATCTAGCATCTCGTGTCGCTTGCGAGTGTCTATATTTGTAAACCAACATATATTTCCAAGACTGCGATGCTTTGTGCCGTTTTCGTCTATCCAAAATCGTGTTTCGCGTGCTTCGTAATAATCAGGCACAACAAATGCCATATCTCCCGATTTATATCCCAGCCACAATTTATTATCCTTTATTAGCGGAAATATCTCCTTATATGTTATTGCATTTTGGTTGCCTATTATTATAAACTTTTTATGGTAAGCCATAAGTTGCGCAACATATTCGCGAAATAGCGAAAACGGCGGATTGGTAACGACCACATCGGCTTCGCGCAATAGTTCTACGCACTCGGCACTGCGGAAATCGCCATTGCCCGCCAGCCGTGTCAGTACGTTTTTGTCGTTGCGCAACAGCCACTCCACATCGGCAAGGTCGGTCGCGCCGTCGTTGTTCACATCGGGGATTTCGGTGATTACTATTTTATGAGGTACGCGGGTCGGCGTCTGCTCCTCCGCTTCGCCGAACAACGGCAATTCGCGCCCCTGCACGGGCGAGCCGTCGTAGCATGTGGCAATCAGTTTGCGTAGTCCGAATGCGTTGAAATTCAGTGCAAAGTACTTGAAGAAGTTGCTCTCGAACGGGTCGTCGCAGTTGCAAAATACAGTTTTCCCGCGGAAGAAATCGCGATAGTGGTGCAATTCGTTGGCAATGTCGGGGAGTTGGGTGTAGAACTCGTCTTTTTTGGCGCGGTTGGCGTTGTGAAGGTTGGTGTTGTTTGCCATAAGGGTAGGTTTTTGCGACCTTTGCCCTTACCTGCCGACAATAAGAAAAGCGTGGAAACTGCCCGATTTGCTTATATCTTATCCCGAGGCTCTGGTAAACCTATTCAACAATATAAGCACAGACAGTCCACGCCTAACGGCGTGAACTTCCAAGACTTATTCTCTGTTGAATTTTGAAATTTACCAGATTTCGAGATAAAGAGAATAAGGACTAAAAGTCCGTTAATGAATATGTATGTTTATCGTTTCTCTATTTCGTGTGTCGTTTTATGCGGTTAAAATTTATATAAAACTCTCTTTTTGTTGCTCTACGCCAGCCCCGTCGGGTTTAGATGATGTCGAATGCAATCTCCATCATATTGGTGAACGAGGTTTCGCGCTGCTCGGCGGTCGTTACCTCGCCCGTAACGAGCGAATCCGATATGGTGCAGATGCACAACGCCTTGTTGCCGCTGCGTGCCGCATTCATATAGAGTGCCGACGACTCCATTTCGACTGCCAGCACACCCATCTTCTGCCACTTGTGCCAAGCCTCCTTGTCGTCGCTGTAAAAAGTCTCGCTCGCGAGAATGTTACCGACGCGGAAGTTTATGCCCATGCTCTCCGCCTTCTCCACAGCCTTGCGCACGAGGTCGAAGTCGGCAATCGGTGCAAACGTGCCGGGCAGGTTGTACTGCGCTCCGTAGCTCGAACTGTCGCACGCACCCATACCGATGACCACATCGCCGCAGTGCAGGTCAGCCTGATAGGTTCCTGCCGAGCCGGTGCGGATTATGCTCTTCACGCCGTAGAAGTTGTAGAGTTCGTAGGTGTAGATGCCGATTGACGACACACCCATTCCGTGTCCCATCACCGACACGCGCTTGCCCTTGTATGTGCCTGTGAAGCACCACATGCCGCGCACCTCGTTCACGAGCTTCGGATTTTCGAGGTAGCGTTCTGCCATAAACTTCGCGCGACGCGGGTCGCCTGCCATGATTACTTTATCGGCTATCTCGCCGAACTTTGCCCCGATGTGCGGGGTCGGTGTCATATCTGCCATAAGTTCCTTGTTTTTTAATTTATCGTTTGCAAATATAAAAATTTTATTTCACATAAAACCTATATACGCACGTATGCGTGTAGAGGTCGTCGGGGCGCAACACACACGACGGAAATTGCGGGTGGTTGGGCGCATCGGGGTAGCGTTGCGTTTCGAGCGCGACAGCCCCGCGATAGCCTATCGGGCGACCGTATTTCCCGCAGTAGGAGCCGTCGAAGAAGTTGCCGCAGTAGAACTGCAACGCAATCTGGTCGCTCTCAATCTCTATGCCGCGCCCGCTCGCGGGGTCGTAGAGGTCGGCAACGACGACCATCGACTTGTCGTCCGCACGGTCGATGACCCAGTTGTGGTCATATCCCGCGCCATGGCGCAACTGCTCGTTGCACTCACCCACGCGCTCGCCTATGGCGTGCGCCTTGCGGAAGTCGAACGGCGTACCCTCGACCGCCATAATCTCGCCCGTCGGAATCATCAACGAATCGATTGGCGTTATGTGCGAGGCGTTGATGCGCAACTCGTGGTCGAGAATCGAGCCGTTGCCCTCGCCGTGCAGATTAAAAAACGAGTGGTGCGAGAGGTTCATGACCGTCGGTGCGTCGGTCGTGGCGGCGTATGTTACGACAAATTCGTTGTTCGCCGTGAGCGCGTATTTCATCTCTATTTCGCGATTGCCGGGGAAGCCGTCCTGCCCGTCGGGCAGTGTCGCGTGGAAGACAATCTCGCTCTTGCCGACCGACTCGACCTCCCACACTATGCGGTCGATGCCGAGCGTGCCGCCGTGCAACGTCTGACCGTTGTTGTTCTGCGGCAGCGTGTACTCCTTGCCGTCGAGCGTAAAGCGACCGCCCGCTATGCGATTGGCGCATGGCCCTACGGCAGCCCCCAAAAACCGCTCGCCCGTGTTGTTTGTGTAGCGACCGATGCTGTCGTAGCCGATTTCAATGTCGGCATAGTTGCCGTTGCGGTCGGGTACCCACAGCGACACGACGCGCGCGCCGTAGTTGGTTACCTGCATCACCACATCGCCCCCGCGCAACGTGTACAGCCCGACCTTCGACCCACCGATTTCTGTGTCGAATTTCGCCGCGTCGAGCAACGTAATCTGTTTCTGCTTGGTGCCTGCGCACGCAGCAAGCAATAGCGCGATTGTCGCATAAAGTGCCTTTTTCATAGACTCGTAATTTTTCCGATTATACAAATATACTAAAATTTACTATATTTGCCTTATTCAAAAATAAAATTGCTATGGAAGTGCGCATCGCCGACGATTGGAAATCCGTTCTGCAACCCGAATTCGACAAACCCTATTTCGAGCAACTTACCGCCTTTGTCCGCTCCGAGTACGCCTCGCAACAGGTGTTTCCGCAGGGGCGCAACATCTTCCGCGCCTTCGACAAATGCCCGTTCGAGGCTCTGAAAGTGGTCATAATCGGACAAGACCCCTACCACGGCGACGGTCAGGCAAACGGCTTGTGCTTCTCGGTCGATGACGGTGTGCCGTTCCCGCCGTCGTTGCAAAATATCTTCAAGGAGGTGCGCGACGATATGGGCGTGCCCATGCCCGCGAGCGGCAACCTCGACCGCTGGGCAGAGCAGGGCGTGCTGCTGCTCAACTCTGTGCTGACCGTGCGTGCGCACCTTGCCGCCTCACACGCGGGACACGGCTGGGAACAATTCACCGATGCCGTCGTGCGTGCCATCGCCGAGCGCAAGGAGGGGATAGTCTATATGTTGTGGGGTAGCTACGCCCAACGCAAGGGAGCCATCGCCGACCCCGCGCGCAACCTGATTCTGAAATCGGTCCACCCGTCGCCCCTTTCAGTCTATCGCGGCTTCTTCGGCTCGCACCACTTCTCCCAAGCCAACGCCTACCTCACCGCCCACGGCAAAACCCCGATAGTGTGGTAACCCTCCCGCACCCTAATTCTGCATCAAAATTTTTGCGGTGGCGAGTAGCCACCGCAAATTAAACAAACCCGTCATAGCGAGGCGCACCGCGCCGTGGCTACCTCTGTTTAGTGGTTAGTGGCTAGTGTTCAGCAAATCAAAAAAATAGTCATGCCACACGCGCACACAGCGCGTGAGTTGGCATCTACCATTGTGTATATTAAAACCCTGCGCCGTCCCGCGCCATCGTAGAACTCCTATATCTCCTAGACCTCCTAACACAAAGGTAGATAGCCACGTCGCTGCGCTCCTCGCTATGACATTGTGCTGTATGCGCGAGAGGCGGAATGCCTCGCACAAGATGTGGCAAGGCGGGGGATTTAGGGGGTGGGTGAAGCGTGCCGCAGGCTTACAACAAGTAATCCTTGTCGAACTGCCAACAAAAAAAGAGCGGCTTCCATAACGGAAACCGCTCCCAAATACCCTTATATCAAGGATTACTTGTTGTAAGCCTTCATAACCGAGATGAGGTCGAGAACCTTGTTCGAGTAACCCCATTCGTTGTCGTACCACGAAACAACCTTAACGAAGGTGTCGGTCAAAGCGATACCGGCAGCCTTGTCGAAGATAGAGGTGCGTGGGTCGCCGAGGAAGTCGGACGATACGACAGCCTCCTCGGTGTAACCGAGAATGCCCTTCAACTCACCCTCCGAAGCCTTCTTCATAGCCTCGCAAATCTCGTCGTATTTAGCAGGTTTTGCCAAGTTTACAGTCAAATCGACAACCGAAACGTCGAGGGTAGGAACACGCATCGACATACCGGTCAGTTTGCCGTTCAACGAAGGGATAACCTTACCTACTGCCTTTGCAGCACCGGTCGACGACGGGATAATGTTGCCCGAAGCGGCACGGCCACCACGCCAGTCTTTCATCGACGGACCGTCTACGGTCTTCTGGGTTGCGGTAGTCGAGTGAACGGTGGTCATCAAACCATCGGTGATACCGAAGTTGTCGTTCAGCACCTTTGCGATAGGAGCCAAGCAGTTGGTTGTGCAAGATGCGTTGGAAACAATCTTCTGACCTGCATAGGTGTTGGTGTTTACGCCGCATACGAACATCGGGGTAGCGTCCTTCGACGGAGCCGACATAACAACGTATTTAGCACCAGCTGCCAAGTGAGCCTGTGCCTTCTCCTCGGTGAGGAACAAACCGGTCGATTCAACAACATACTCTGCGCCTACCTCGTTCCATTTGAGGTTTGCAGGGTCCTTCTCTGCGGTAACGCGGATAGCCTTACCGTTTACGATAAGCTGGCTCTTCTCAACGTTGAAATCGATAGTACCGTTGAAATGACCGTGCATGGTATCGTATTTGAGCATGTAAGCCAAATAATCTACCGGGCAAAGGTCGTTAATGCCGACGATGTCGTACTTTTCTGCCTGATTGCAAGCAGCACGGAATACCATACGGCCGATACGTCCGAAACCGTTGATACCAATCTTAATCTGTGCCATAACTTTAAGTTTTTATAGTTTAATGAATGAAATTGTTACAATCTGTTATCGCTGTTATTTTTCTAACGCTGTGCAAAAGTACATACTTTATATAATTTACGCAAATAAAAAATAAAATATTTTAGTAAGAACTTCGCTTTTATTG
>JBNMLI010000050.1:0-8151 GCA_050874765.1 Alistipes sp. | reverse complement strand
GCCTTGACCACATCGGGCAGAGTGCCGCCACGCGAGTTGCGAATCACGGCAATCTTGTTTATATTGACGCTTAACTTTGTCATAATTTACTTATATTTGTGCCAAAGTTAATTATATTTTCGGAATTACGTCAGATGAAAATCATACTTTTTTCACGCGCGGACATTCGTCCGCATCGTGAGGATATAGACGAGATATTTGCCGCAATCGGTCGCCACGGCTTCGACTTCGTCATAAACAGCGAGTTCGCCGATGCGATAGGCTCGCTGACGGGGCGCACGTTCGCGGCGGAGCAGACCTACGGCGAAAAAGTCGGCGATGTGCCTGCCGATGCGGTCATGGTGTGCTACGGCGGGGACGGAACGCTGCTCGAAGGGGTACGGCGGCTCGACGGGCGCAACTGCACGGTGGCGGGCATAAACTCGGGGCGACTCGGCTTTCTGGCACTCGCTCCGCGCAGCGAAATAGGCAATGTATTCCGCTCCATAGCCGAGGGCAGTCTGCATCTGCAATCGCGCACGATGCTCTGCATCGAGGGCGAAATCGGCGGGCGGAGGCAGTCGCTGTTCGCGCTCAACGAAGTGTCGATTCAGCGATTGGGCGCAACGATGATTTCGATAGAGGCGGAGATTGACGGCGAAAAGGTTTCGACCTACAACGGCGACGGGATAATAGTTTCGACACCGACGGGTTCGACCGCCTATTCGCTCAGCGCGGGCGGGCCGATAGTTGCGCCGATGTGTCCGAGCATGGTATTGACACCGCTCTCGCCACACAATCTGACGATGCGCCCGATTGTAATGGCGGATTCGAGCGAGATTTGCCTGCGTGTGCATACGCGCGGGAACACGGCTTCGATTTCTATCGACAACCGCACTTTTCAAATCGCTGACCACACAACTTTTACCGTAAAAAAAGCCGTCAGACGCATTTCTCTGGCGGTGCCGCACAATATATCTTTTTATGATACGTTACGGGATAAGATGATGTGGGGAGTCGATGTGAGGTAAATATATCGCACAAAGCCATCATTTTATAAGAAAAAGACGTATATTTGCAAAATATATGGACAAAGCAAAGAGCATACCGACTCACATCGCCATCATTATGGACGGTAACGGTCGCTGGGCGAAGAGCCACGGCAAGGAGCGTTACGAGGGGCATATTGCGGGTGTGGAATCGGTGCGTGCGAGCATAAAGGCTGCCGTGCGCAACGGCGTGCAGTATCTGACGCTCTACGCCTTCTCGACAGAGAATTGGGGGCGACCCGAAGAGGAGGTGGCGGCTCTGATGGAGTTGTTCTGCAAGTGCGTGGCAAACGAAACGCCGGAGTTGATTGAGCAGGGCGTGCGCGTGCGCATAATCGGCAGGCGCGACCGCTTTTCGGCAAAGGTGGCGGAGAGTTTGGAGGATATTGAGCGCAAGACGGCAATGGGCGAGAAGCTGACATTAGTGCTGGCGTTCGACTACTCTTCGCGCGAGGAGATTACCTCTGCCGTGCGCCGATTGGCGGAGCGTGTGGCTGCGGGCGAGTTGGAGGCGGAGGACATTACCGAAGGCACGGTGGCGGACGCGCTCTATACGGCGGGCATTCCCGACCCCGACTTCATAGTTCGCACGAGCGGCGAGTGTCGGTTGAGCAATTTTCTGCTGTGGCAGGCATCGTATGCGGAGATGTATTTTCCGCAGGTGATGTGGCCCGACTTTACGCAGGAGGAGTTCGATAAGGCGTTGGAGGAGTTTGCACGGCGCAATCGCCGGTATGGCAAGTTATAGTGTAAAATTTTTGAGTTTTTGATGAAACATATATTCAGGGTAACACTCTTTTTGGCGGCAATGGCATTGCTGTCGTTAGACGTTTCTGCCCAAGAGCGTGCCAAATCGGCAATCGACAACATAAAACCGGAACAGCAGGAGGAGGACACGTTCGAGGCTCCTGCCAATGCGCCGTATCTGACCGAGAAAGACCGTCGGCTCTATCATCTGCGCAAGGTGAACATTCACGGCGTGAAGTACCTGAACCACGACATACTGCGTTCGGCGTCGGGATTGGTGCCGGGCGATTCGATATATCTGCCGAGTTCGTTCGTGCAGAACGCCATCAACCGACTCTGGTCGCAACGCTACTTTTCGGATATTCAAATCGGTGCGAGCATCGAGGGCGACAGTGTCGATTTGGAGGTGATGCTCAAAGAGCGTCCTCGCGTGGTGAACTGGGCGATTACGGGCGTATCGAAGGGCAAGTCGAAGGATTTGCTCGGCGAGTTGAAGCTCAAACGCGGTCATGAACTCTCGGACTACATCATCGACAAGAACACCAAGTTAATCAAGAAGCACTTTGGCGACAAAGGTTTTCGGAATTGCGACGTGAAGGTCAAAATCGAGAACGATACCGTCATTCCGCAGGGTGTGAACGTTACGTTCGACATCAAGAAAAATGCCCGCGTGCGCATCGGCGACATAACCTTTTCGGGTAACAACAATTTCAGTGCGAAGCGTTTGAGCCGCACATTCAAGAAGACGCACAAGACGAGTTTCAAGTTCTGGCAGAACACCAAATACAAGGAGGAGGATTTCGAGGCGGACAAGGAGTTGCTCATCGACTTCTACAACTCGAAGGGCTACCGCAACGCCAACATCGTGTCGGATTCGATATACCGCATCAACGACAAGCGACTGGGCATACACCTCAATGTGGAGGAGGGCAACAAATACTACATTCGCAACGTAACGTGGGTCGGCAACTCGAAGTTCAAGACCGAGGATTTGCAGCGTATGTTTGCCGTAAACAAGGGCGATGTGTATGACAAGAAGTCGATGCACAAGCGATTGGGTATAGGCAAAGAGCAGAATCCCGACGATATGTCGGTGCAGTCGCTCTATCAGAACGACGGTTATCTGATGTCGCAAATCGAGCCTGCCGAGGTTATCGTCGGCAAGGATTCGCTCGACTTGGAAATCAAGATTTTCGAGGGTAAGCAGTTTACCATCAACAATGTCGGCATCTCGGGGAATATGCGTGTCGATGACGAGGTGATTCGTCGCGAACTCTACACCCGCCCGGGTGAGTTGTACAACCGCGCTCTGCTGATGCAGACCATACGCACTCTGGCTGCCATGCAGCACTTCAACGAGGAGGCGATTATGCCCGACATCAAGCCAGTGTCGAACGAGTTGGTCGATATAAACTGGCCGTTGGAGGAGAAGGCGTCCGACCAATTCAACATTGCGGCAGGTTGGGGTTCGGGTACGTTTGTCGGCTCAATCGGTATCACGCTCAACAACCTCTCCATTCGCAATTTCTTCAAGAAGAATGCTTGGAAGCCCTACCCTATGGGACAAAATCAGCGTCTGTCCATCTCGGGTCAGACCAACGGTACATACTACAAGGCGTTGTCGCTCAGTTTCTCCGACCCGTGGCTCGGCGGTCGCAAGCCTAACTCGCTGACCATATCGGGACACGTTTCGGAAACCAACGACGCCTACTACATTTGGCAGAAAGCGACATCGTACTTCCGCTCCTACGGTATAGCGGTCGGCTTGGGACGACGTTTGTCGTGGCCCGACCCATATTTCTCGCTCTACACCGAGTTGGCATATCAGCGTTACGACTTGAAGGGTTACAACTCGTTCATAATGACCAACGGTAATGCGAATATGATTTCGTTGCGCGTATCGTTGGAGCGTAACTCGACCGACCAGCCGATATATCCGCGTCGCGGTTCGCTCGTGTCGGCATCGTTGCAGATTACACCGCCATTCTCGGCATGGGACGGCAAGCACTATGCCGACTCGAAACTCAGCGACCAAGAGCGTTGGAAGTGGATTGAGTTCCACAAGTGGCAGTTCAAGGCACAGTGGTTCCAAGCCCTCACCTCGAATCAGAATCTCGTGTTGATGGCGAAGGCGGAGATGGGATTCCTCGGACACTTCAATAAGAATAAGGTATCGCCGTTCGAGCGATTCCAAGTCGGTGGCGACGGTATGTCGGGTTACAGCATCTACGGTGTCGATATTATACAGTTGCGCGGTTATCAGGACGGCGACCTCGACCCTGCGGGCAGTTCGTACTCGATTGCCTACAACAAATACACGCTCGAATTGCGCTACCCTGTCATACTGAAACCTTCGTCGCAGATTTACGTTCTCGGCTTCCTCGAAGGCGGTAACGGATTCTCGTCGTGGCGCGAATTTTCGCCATTCAAAATCAAGCGTTCGGCGGGTGTCGGCGTGCGACTCTATCTGCCGATTGTCGGTATGCTCGGCATCGACTGGGGTTGGGGATTCGACTCTCCTGCGGGCAGCAGCAAGCGAAGCGGCAGCCAATTCCACTTTGTCATAGGTCAGAATTTCTAAACGCGCACATACTCAACGGGCGACAATTCACGTTTGGCAATATATTTGAAGATTGCGGATACAAAACCTAAAAAACCGAAACATTATGAAACGATTGATTCTGACTGCCATATTGCTTGCAGCGAGTGCGGGCATGGCGTTTGCTCAAAAGTATGTCGTCGTGGACAGCGAGAAGATATTCAAGTCGATTGAGGAGTACAACACAGCACTCACGACGCTCGACAATCTCTCGAAGCAGTATCAGACCACGGTCGATGCCAAGTTCAAGGAGGTGGAGAGCCTGTACAATACTTATATGGCGCAGAAGGCATCGCTCAGCGCGCAGTCGCGCAATGCCTACGAGCAGGAGATTCTCGCGAAAGAGAAGAGTGCGACCGAGTATCAGGAGTCGATTTTCGGCAACGACGGCACGATTATGAAGAAGCGCATAGAGTTGATTCAGCCGATTCAGAAGCGTGTGTTTGCCGCCATCGAGCAGTATGCCAAGGCGCAGGGGTGCGATATGGTCGTGGATAAGGCATCGAATGCCGCGATTCTCTACTGTTCCGATGCACTGGATTGCACAAATGCCGTGATTTCTTTGCTGAAACAATAATTTTTTGTAACTTTACAATACAAACGAAAAAACTAACACAACTAAATTTATGAAACGTATTATCAGACTGACCCTTGCTGTAATGATGGTGATGAGCGCGACGTCGCTCTATGCACAGAAATTTGCCCGTATCAATATGCAGGAGGTCATTGTCGCAATGCCCGAATTCAAGGAGATGCAGAACAACCTCGAAACCTTCGGCAAGGATTTGCAGGAGCAGTTGGAGCAGATTCAGGTGGAGTTCAACAACAAAGCGGCAGAGTTCCAGAAGAATCAGGCAACCATGGCAGAATCGGTAAAGCAACTCAAACAGCAGGAGTTGGAGCAATTGCAGACTCGCTATATGGAGTTCCAGCGCGTAGCGCAGAACGATATGCAGAACAAGCAGGCAGAGTTGTTCGAACCGGTACAGAAGAAGGCATCGGAGGCTATTGCAAAGATTGCCAAGGCGAGCGGTTACACAGCCGTGTTCGACACATCGGCACAGAGCCTCGCGTTCTTCGATGAAGCCCTTTTGACCGACATTGCCGCTGCCGTTAAGGCAGAACTCGGCATCAAGGACGAGCCCGCAGCACCTGCTGCAAAAGCCAAATAAGGCGGAGCGACAATAATTATTCACAAATTGTCAATAAAAATGCGCAACAATGTTAGATTGTTGCGCATTTTTTCATAATTTTGCATTTGGGTTAATGAACACACACATAATACTATTTTATTAACAGGGGCTGGCGACCGCTCCATAAAACAACACAGACATGAAGAAACTACTCTACGCATGCCTTTTGCCGGCGTTACTGTTGTGCGCCTGCGGCAAAGAATCGGGAAACACTAATGGAGGAGGAAACGATGATGACAAACCGAAGGCCGACCTCGAACTCGTAATGGACCGCACGACAAAGGTGCTCTACTATGGCGAGCGAACGGGCAAGCCACAGGGAGTTTACAGTTACTTTTTCGGCTTGGGCGACAAGGAATTCATCAAGGACGACGAGGGCGACGATGCAGCCGATGAGGGCGGACACATAATCTATTTCGACCTATACAGCTCAACGCCTGCCGAATCGTTTGAAACGGCAGTATTGCCCGACGGCACATATCCGCTCTCGGAGGGTTATGTGGCAGGTACGCTGAATAATTATTACACCCGTATGCAGGTGTGGGACAACGGCAAGCAGAAGAGTATCGATTTCATCGACGGCTCGCTGACCGTTTCCACGAGCGACAAGGGCAAGTTAATCGAGGCTCTCTTCACGCTCGCGGACAGCTCCACCGTAAGTTGCACCTACGAGGGTCCGCTCGTATTCGGCGACCCCGATGCGGGTGCAGGCGAGGGTGAGACGGTACCCGACATAAAGGAGCCTATCGATGCAGTGTTCAGCGCGGCGATGGGCGTTTACTACGGCGACGAGTACAACACCGGCACCGACAATTTCGAGGTGGCATTCGGAACCGTTCCGTTCAATGAGGAGGGCGGATTGACTGCCGCAGGTTACGGAATAGTACTTTCGTTATATACCGAGCCATGCACCTCGTTCATTGCGATTGCTCCGGGAACTTACAAGGTCGAAGAGAGTTACAAGACAGGAACCATCGAGGCAGGCTTCGGATTTATGGGCGAAATTTTCGGTTCAATCTGCGCCAAGGTCAATGCCGCAGGCGAAACGGAGGAGTTGAGCGCGATTAAGGGCGGCAGTGTCGTCATCAGCGAAACGCTTACGGGATACAAGTTCGTATTCGACCTCACGACCTCGGAAGGCGTCAGCGTGAAAGGTTCGTTCGAGGGCGACATAGAGATTGAGGACGAGTCGCCGAAGGCAGAGCCTAATACCACGCTCACGGGCGATTACGAGATGAATCTTACCAATGCCGACGAGGTGGCGGTTGCATACTTCGGCGATGCTTTCGAGAACGGCAATGCGGCTTGGATTCTCTCGATAGCCAACAGCAAAGGCGACGCAATCGACATCACGTTAATCACGCCTGCGACCGACTCGAAGACCGAGATTCCGTTGCCGGAGAAGCAGTACAACATGAGTGTCGATTACGGCGTAGGTTTCTTGAAGGGCGAATCGACCGATTCGGGTCAGTCGGGAACGTGGTACTACGACCTCTCGACCATGGACGACGAGGGCTACATCTACGGCTACGCCGCAGCGATAGACGGCTGGGTGAAGTTGGCGAAAAATGGCGACAACACCGATGTATCGTTCAGTTTCGTAGATGAGAATTGGAACTTGTTCTCGGGTTCGTGGAGCGGTAAGCTGCCTGCTGCCGAGGATAAGAGTTCGTCGGTTGCATCGGCTGCCAAGAAGGCGAAGCCTGCCGTGCGGTTGCATTCGGCAAAACACCGCGTAGCGGCAAAGAAGGCACAGAAGCCTCAACCGCACAAGGCGCATCTGGTGGTCAAGAGCGCGAAATAGGCGTGCACGGCGCATACGACAAGGCGGGTCTTCCGAACGGAGGCTCGCCTTTTTATTGTATCGTGTCGGGGGGGGCGTCAGTCGATAAAGAGCAGGGCAGAGAAGATGGCAAGTGCGTTGCGCAGCTGTTTGAGGGCGAGGGTGAGGTGGTTCTCGACCGTCTTTTTCGACAGGTGCAGGACATCGGCAATCGTCTGATTGTCCATACCCATATAGCGGCTCATCTCGAAGATGCGGCGACGCTGTTCGGGCATACGGCAGACCACGAGTTTGATAAAGAGCTCCTTCTCGCGGGCATAGTACTCCTCTTCGAGCGAGGCATCGGCGGAGGTTGCAGACTCCTCGACATCGGGAATTTGCGAAATAGCGCAGGAAGGCGTGCGGCGCAAGGCGTTGAGCGAGGCGTTGCGTGCCATACGGTAGATATAGCCACCCAAGGAGTACATATCGCCACCGTCGAATTGTTCGCGTCGCTCCCAGAGTTTGGCAAAGATGTCCTGCGCGATATCCTCCGATGTCGCCGAGTGCTTGACGATGCAATCGACAAATGCCAGCACCTTCGGATAGTAGGATTCGAAGAGTTCGCGGAACGCCGTTTCGTCGCTCTGCGCCAGTCGTTGCAACAGTTTATGTTCGTAGTTTATCGCCATTTCGAAGGTGTCGTTCCGCTCTTCTCGGCATAAAATTAGCAAATTTTCTATTATGGTGTAACTTATTCTGAAAATTTTGCATTCCGTGCCACGATATATTGCAAAGAAAAACAATGTGGAGGGGGGGGGG